>JAJCXU010000139.1 GCA_029263275.1 Ilumatobacter sp. | reverse complement strand
GGCACCGGCGTCGGCGAGAATGAACTCGAGTTCGTCAGCGACCAGACGCCAGTTGAGCGGGACGTTGACCGCGCCGATCTTGCCCGCCGCAAAGAACGACTCGACGAACTCGACGCCGTTCATGAGCAGCAGACCGATGCGGTCGCCGTGTTGCACACCGCCATCGCGGAGCGCGTTGGCGACCTGGTTCGAGCGGCCATTCAGCTCCTGATACGAGAATCGTCGGCCATTGGACGGTTCGAAGATCGCCTCCGCGATCGGGTCCCGGCGGGCCCGGTTGGTGAGAAGTTGTCCGACGTTCTGCTGCACTGCCATGGCCGAGATGATCGCGCATTTCGTCGAGACCATCGGAAATGTGTGCCGAGGGAGCCCTCCGGGGGCACTCTCGGCACGAATTTCGGGAGTTGCTGGCCGTCAGTTCGCGAGTTGCTGGCCGTCAGTTCGGGAGTTGCTGGCGATCAGGGCGCCGTGGTGAGCACGACGATGGTGCGCGGGGCAACCCGGATGCTCGCGCCGGCGGGCGATGCGTCGTCGACGAAGCCCGTCGGAACGCTGGTGTCGATGGTGACCGCCCAGGGACCTGGCGCCTGCACGCGGTACTCGACCGCTTCCCACCACATGTTGGCAATGACGTAGAGCCCATCGACGTGCCACGCCAGCGAGCGCGAGTGTGACGCCATGTCGGGCGATCCATCGGCTCCGAACCACTCGACGTCGCTCCCCCAGGGCTCGGGCTGCCACAGCACCGGATGGGCCGCCCGCAGCGCAATCAACCGACGGACGAACTCCTCGTGGTCGACGAACTCGTCGCGGCGCGCCCAGTCGACCCAGGACGTCTCGTTGTCCTGGTTGTACGGGTTGTTGTTCCCGCCTTGAGTGCGACCGAACTCGTCGCCGAGCACGAACATCGGCGTGCCGTGACTCAGCAGCAGCAGCGATATTGCATTGCGGAGCTGCTGCCGGCGCGTCGCCATCACCTCGGCGGGAACGTCGATGTCGCCCTCCCACCCAGAGTTCCACGAACGGTTGTCGTCGGTCCCGTCGGTGCCATTCCAACCGTTCGCGAGGTTGTGCTTGCGGTCATACGCAACCAGGTCGTACATCGTGAAACCGTCGTGCGACGTGAGGAAGTTGACCGAGTTCAGTGGCGAGTCGAACAGGTCGGGACTGCCCTGCACACGCTGCATCAGCGCGGGAACCAGACCACCCTCACCGCGGAGGAAGCCGCGCATGTCGTCCCGGAACTTCCCGTTCCACTGCCCCCAACGATCGTCCGGAAACTCGCGGCCGAGGAGGTACCGCTCCAAGTCCCACGGCTCCGCGATGAGCCTGACGTTGCGTCGCTCGGCCCAGTCGCCGACCTCGCGAACGAAGTCGGGATCCCGGGCCAACACCGAAGCCAGGTCAAACCGGAATCCGTCAATTCCCAGATCGGCGAGTCGGTCGAGGCCAGCCACCACCAAGCGCTGCGCTGGCAGCGACGTCGCGTCGATGATGTTGCCACACCCCGCGTCGTTGGCGTAGCGGCCCTGCGCATCGCGTACGTAGTAGTCGGCGTCAGCCAGACCACGGAGACTGAGCGTCGGGCCATGCTGGTCTTCTTCGGTCGTGTGGTTGAGCACGACGTCGACCCAGACCTCGATGTCGTTGTCGTGCGCTGCCGCAACGAGTTCGACCACATCGTCAGCGGTGCCGTAGTGCCCGTGCACCGCGCCGAACACGAGGGGCATGTACCCCCAGAAGTTCCCTTCGGCCGGATCGAATTGATGAATGGGCAGGAGCTCGAGCACGGACACACCGAGGTCGGCGAGCCGCGGGAGATCGGTCACGACCGGCGCGAAGGTGCCCGCGTCGCGACGATCGAGCCGCATCGTCATGCCACGTACGTGCGCCTCGGCGATGACGAGAGGTCGAGTCGTACGACGCGGCGCTTGAGGTGTTGGCCACGGCGCGGCCACGGCCCATGCGTCCGGCGTGTAGCGCTCATGTTCCGGACCGAACCAGACTTGTGTCGCCATCGGATCGACGAGCCCAGCGCCACCGTCGACGTGCAGCCGATATCGGCTCGACGGCGGAACGGCGCCGACCCAGTGGCCACCGTCGCGATACAGGCGTGTGCGGTCGCCGTCAGCCACGTCCACGTCCACCGTTTCGGCAAGCGGCGCCCACACCCGCACGTCAAACATGCCGCAGTCTGGCCGCTGCGCTGCCAAACGGGACAGGACCGGGCGTGCGGGGTATCGTCGGGGTGGTGACCCCAGCTGATGTGAGTACCGCGTTGTCTGCACAGGGGTACCTGCCCGACGAGGGCATCTCCACCTCCGTTTTCCTCGCAATGACGTTGCGCCGCCCGCTGTTGCTCGAAGGTGAAGCGGGCGTGGGCAAGACCGAGCTGGCCAAGAGTCTGGCCGCAGCAACCGGCGGCGAGTTGATCCGATTGCAGTGTTACGAGGGCATCGACGCTGCCCAGGCGGTCTACGACTGGGACTATGCCAAGCAGCTGCTCCACCTGCGCGCGACCGAGGCAACCGGAGAATCACAGCAGATGACCGCCGACGCGCTCGAATCAGAGTTGTACGGCGAGCGGTTCCTCATCAAGCGCGCGCTGCTGCGTGCGATCGAGCCAACCGACGGTCCGCCTCCCGTCCTGCTGATCGACGAGATCGACCGCGCTGACGACGAGTTCGAGGCCTATCTGCTCGAAGTCTTGAGCGACTTCCAGGTGACTGTCCCCGAAATCGGCGTGTTCTCGACCGAGCGACCGCCGCTGGTCATACTGACGTCGAACCGCACCCGCGACGTGCACGACGCGCTTAAGCGACGCTGCCTCTATCACTGGGTCGAGCATCCCGACTTCGATCGCGAGGTCGCGATCGTCAAGCTGCGCGTCCCCGGCGTCGACGACGGGCTGGCCAAGCAAGTCGCGGCTGCCGTGGAAGGACTGCGCGAGCTGAACCTCTACAAGCCACCAGGCGTCGCAGAGACGATCGACTGGGCCACCGCTCTTGGTCGGCTGGGCGCCAAGGAACTCGACGACACGATGGTCGCCAACACGTTGGGCGCCGTACTCAAGTACCGCGAGGACCACCAACGCGTCGAGCAGCACGGCATCGGCGAAGTGGTCAAGCAGGCAATCGAAAAGGGCCTGCTCCACGCCTGATGGCTGAGCCACTCTCACCCGACCGGGCCGACGTGCTGCGCTCGAACATCCCGGGCGCCACGATCGAGCTGTCGACCGACCCTGCCGAGATCGCCGTGGCGTTCAGCCGTGTGTTGCGCGGGGCCGGCCTTCGAGTCCCGGCCAGTTGTACGCACACATTCGCCGACGCGCTCTGTGCAGTGGGGATCGAGGACCGAGAGGCCGCGTACTGGTCGGGGCGCGCCACACTCGTGCGCCGCCCGGAGGACATTGCACTGTTCAACCGAGCCTTTGCGGTGTTCTTCGAGCATCGGCGCAGTAGTGCGGTGGAAGAAGAGCCCAAGGACCCGACCACCATCACCATCGCGATCGACAGCGACGATGAAGACGGCGCCGACGACGGACCCGATGTTGCCGAAGGCGACGATGATGAGACCGTCGAACTGCGGTTCTCAACCACCGAGATCTTGCGTCACAAGGACTTCGCGGACTACTCCCCCGACGAACTCGTCCTCGCCCAGGAGATGATGTCGAGCCTTCGCCTCATCGGTTCACCGCGACGGTCGCTGCGACTCGGCCCCGCCAACAGACCGACCAGCCGTCCCGACATCCGACGGACCGTCCGAGCATCGATCAAGGCCGGCGGCGAGCCGATCGAACGCCTCTTCAAGGCGCCGACCGAACGTCTTCGCCGCCTCGTTCTGGTGCTTGACGTCAGCGGCTCGATGGAGCCCTACGCCCGGGCGCTGCTCAGGTTCGTGCACGCCGCCGTCGCCGGGCGTCAGAAGGTCGAGGCGTTCGCGCTCGGTACCCGCCTGACGCGGATCACGCGGGAATTGAACAGTCGCGACCCCGACGTTGCCCTCCACGATGCTGGCCAGCGGGTGCTCGATTGGAGCGGGGGAACGAAGCTGGGGGCCGGGCTCCGTGAGTTCAACGACGAGTGGGGCGTGCGCGGGCTGGCTCGAAATTCGATCGTCGTGGTCCTCTCCGACGGGTGGGACCGAGGCGACCCCGATGAACTCGCGACACAGATGGAACGGCTGCAGCGAGTGACCCATCGGCTGGTGTGGGTCAACCCGCTCAAGGTCACGCCCGGCTACGCCCCACTCGCCCGGGGAATGGCCGCGGCGCTGCCGTATGTTGACGAGTTCGTGGAAGGACATTCCATCCACGCCATGCAAGAACTGGCCCACGTGATCAGCAGATGAGGGACCCATT
>JAJCXU010000138.1 GCA_029263275.1 Ilumatobacter sp. | reverse complement strand
GAGTTACCGACCGGCTCACGACTGCACCTCCGCCAGGTAGGTGAAGACAGACCGACGAACTTCAATTCGGCCAGCCCGGCGGCGAGCGGGAATAGCACCTTCTCGGATGAGTTGAAGGATGGCCGACCTCGTGGTCCCGAGCAGCGCAGCGGTCTCGGCGACGGTGAACGTTCGAGAGCGTCGGCCACTTCGGCTTGGGGAGCGGAAAGCGACGATGGTTGACGCTCTGGGTTGCATGACTGCCTCCTGGCGGACTGTTTGGCTGGTGATTCCAACAGGCCCCGTCGCAGGTGGATCGTTACAAAGAACTTGCGGACCCTGACGGCTCTTGGCCTGGGGCACGCCGTGGGCTACGGTCCGGACGAGATGAAATCAGTGACAGGGGCTGATGTTGAGGCCCTTGCGACCACGATCGACTTTGTGTGGGCGCGTGACCAGATCGAGGCGCTCGAGCTTCCGCCGACCGTGAAGGCGCGCGCACTTTGGGTCTTCATGGGACTCTCGGAGATGGCTTCCGCCGACGGGTTGGTTGGCCTGCTGGCTACTGACTTCATCCCTCGGCTCGAACTGAACCGGGCATCGTGGACCACGTACCGAGCGGTCTTGACCGATGCGGGACTCATCACGAGTGAGCGCAACGGTCGGACTCGCCCGGTTCGCATTCTCATCCCCGCTTCTGTGGGCTGATCCTTCGAGGCCGAGTGGCCGCCCTCGGAGAAACTTTGTAACGATCGGGTGCCAGCGGGGCCTGTTGAGGTTGTGTTCGAGCCTGCAGGATCGCGACGGGGAGTGCTCCCCCTTGCGCGAGGTGTCAATCAGTTATACGTTTTCGCTATGGCGACTCTTGGCAGTCGCGGGCGCTCGTTGGGCGCGCCGGACCTCCGGGCCGAGCGTGTAGGTGCCGTACGGCCCGAGCCAAGGCCAACGGATGGCCGAGTGCCGGGAAGGTTCGCCGATCCGGCGTTGACCTTCCGTGCTGGACGAACCGGGGACCTGCGATCTGCGTTGTCGATTCACTCGAATTCATTCGAGATGCCGGCTCGCCGGTCTGCTGCGTCACTCTTGTTCGCCGATCACCTCCTCGTCGACGAGGGCGCAGCGATGACGTTGTCACTTGTTCCCAGCACGCTCGGCAGCCTTCTCTCGTCCCTCGGATGTTTGGTGCTGCTCGGCGTGCCGGGTCTGATGGCCGTCGAGATGAGCCAGCCATCCGCAGGCCCCGCACGCTTGGCCGTTGCGTTTGGTATCGCATTGGCGAGCCTGCTCGGGCTTGCGGAGTGTCTCCGTCGGGTCGTGCTCGGCTTCCGGTGGAAGTTCCATTCGAGGCCGACCTACGAGATCGCCGACCTGTGTTCGTGGCCGTCGGGCCTCGGGAACGGGCGGCAACTGCTGCTCGACGTATGCGAAGCGGCTGACAGCTCCTCGGCTGAGTTGGTTCTGCGGGTCCGGCCAGAGAACGAGAGCGCGGTCGAGCGGTACTGGCGGAACGACTTCGTGCCGATCGGCCAGGATGATGCGCAACGCCTCGAACGAATGGTCCGGGTTCCACACCGAGATGCGGCCGGCGTCAAGAGTCCAGACCGACTCGAAGTTCCGTTCGGAGTCGTGTGCGTCGTCCTCATCGCCGTGGTCGCCTGGTCTTTCGGGTCGAGGAACTCCGATCTGCTTGCCCACCTCTGTCTCGTCGCTGGTCTCGGCGCGCTCGCTCGTGCATCACTCGTCGACATCCGGGAGCTGCGCCTCCCGAACTTCTGGACAGCGTTCGCACTCATCAGCGGAGTTGCCGGGAGCGTCGTGGGCTCGTCGGGGCCGAGCGCTCTCCTCGGCATCATCGTGTCCGCCGTTCCGTTCCTTCTCCTCCACCTCCTCGATCCCAGCGCACTGGGGTTCGGCGACGTGAAGTTCGCCGCAGCCGCCGGCGCAGTCGTGGCCATCGCCTGGTGGCCGGCTGTGCCCATGATTGCAATTGTGGCCTTGGCGTCGGCGCTGGCAGTGCGCCTCGTCCGTCCGAGGGGCCCGAGAGCATTTGGACCGAACCTGATGGCCGGAACGCTCCTTGCGTCCCTGGTCGCCATATCCGTCGTCAGCAAAGGAATTGTCACGTGAGAACGTCCGCCCACCTGCTCTGCGCAACGCTCCTGACCGCCCTCGCTGCGTGCAGTGGGAGCGATGCCGCCACACCTGAAGAGACAGCTCCGCCGCCGAGTCGTGCGTCCACGCCGCTCGACTCGGACCCTGCCGAGACCTCGACGCCACCAGCACCGACCGAACCGCCGACGACGACCGAGACGAGTGAGCAATCCACGAGGATCGAGACTCCTGCTCCGACCGATGTCGAGACGTCCACGACCGTGGCGAACGGAGGCGGCTTCTTGCCGGAGGAAGTCGGCCCACGGGTCGACTCCGTGCCGGGCGTCAACTCTGCTGGCGAGATCACGCAGTTGCTGGACGGCGTGTGGATCTTCGTGGCGACCGAGCCGGACCCAGCCGACGCCAACGTCGTCCCCCCGCTGCCGGAGGACGCCGAGATCCTCGCCGCCTACGCCGAGGCTCAAGGCGCGTACCACGAGCAGGCCTCGCAGCCGCCTCTCGACCCTCAGCCCAGCGAGCGGATGCAGGCTGCGTTCGCGGACGAAGGTCAGCGGTTGGCGGAGAACGTTCTCGTTCCTGAGAGCGAGGCTGGCCGCCACCTCGACCTCAGTGATGGGATCGTGTTGCGTCCAGTCGTCGTCGCTGATCCTCGCTCGGACACGGAAGCATTCATCTTCGATTGCCAACTCGACGGGACCGTCTTCGTCAACGAGGACGGGTCGCCGCCGGAGGGTACGACGCCGGGCGTCCGTGAGTTCCCGCAGATCGCATCGGTCATCGTCCAGGACGGGGAGTGGATCGTTGATCGACTGACTCAAGATGAGCGAGCGTGCGTGTAGCACTCGCACCTCTGGTCGCGTGTGTCGCCCTCATGGCGACCTCTACGGTCGCGTTCGCTGGCCCCGATGACGGCGGAGGCGGTCCGCCTCTAATTCCGGGTTCGCGTCAGGTCCACATTCGGAACTCGTCGGGTGGGATGGGCGTGTTCACGTCGATTCCGAGCGGTTCGGCGTTCCGATCACATGGCGGTGGCGCGGCGGCGGAGTGTGAGGGGGTCGCTGAGGGTGATGATCCGGAGACGATCGACGTGGTCGAGGATCAGCGGCCGATCCGG
>JAJCXU010000137.1 GCA_029263275.1 Ilumatobacter sp. | reverse complement strand
CGAGTTGAGGCTGCGGGCGGATCGCTCACGGCTGGCCTCACCGCCGACAAGCGACAGTTCGAGATCTCGGCAACGATTCCTGGCAAGGACGACACATGACGGACGGCCCCTCCTCCACGACCGACGCAGTCGATCCCGACGCGATACGTGTCGTTCTCGCCGACGACCAGGCACTGATCCGAGCTGGGTTCCGCGCGCTGATCGACAGCGCCCCCGACTTGACCGTGGTTGGAGAGGCCGAGGACGGCGCATCCGCCGTCGAATTGCTGCGCTCAACCCGAGCTGACGTCGTGCTGATGGACATCCGCATGCCCGGCCTCGATGGGCTCGCCGCGACTCGCGAGATCTGTGCCGACGACGATCTTGCGGGTGTCAAGGTGATCGTGCTCACCACGTTTGAACTCGATGAGTACGTCATTCAGGCAGTGCAGGCAGGCGCCAGCGGCTTCCTCGGCAAGGGTGTGGGTCCCACCGAGCTGCTCGACGCAGTTCGTGCAGTGGCGTCGGGTGACGCCCTGCTGTCGCCCAAGGCCACGAAGGCGCTGCTCGCCCGATTCGCCGGCTCGAATTCGATCGGCATCGACCGTGCTGCACTCGATGGCCTGACCGAACGAGAACGCGAGATGATGGCCTTCGCTGCACACGGTCTGTCGAACGACGAAATCGCGGAACGGGCATACCTGTCGCCGCTCACGGTGAAGACTCATCTGAACCGGGCGATGATGAAGCTCGGCGCCCGTGATCGAGCGCAGCTCGTCGTGCTCGCCTACCAAACCGGACTCGTCCGCGCCGGCGACAGCCTCTGACCCACTCATCCTCGCGGCTCCCATCGGCGCCCGGATCGCTTCAGAATACGCCCGCAGACGCCGATGAAGCAGTGTGAACGATGAACTGTCGAGGCTTCAGAACCGGCTCGCGGACTGGCAGCGACGGAACGGTACGGCGCGCGTGGTCGTCGTGTCGACGCTGTTTTCATGCATCGTCTCCGGGGTGCTCTCCTACGCTCTGATCTTTGCGTTTTACGGCGCTGACGGGGTCATCAACGACACGCACAACCTGGTCCTGACCCTGCCGCTGCTCGTACCTCTGGCGATTGCGCCGATGGCCACGCTCCAACTCGCGAGCGCCCTCGGTACGGCGGCGACCGTGATCGATGAACTCTCGGCGACCCGCACCGATCTCGAGGACGAGGTAGCCGCTCGCCAGTTGGCGCAGCTGGAACTCGAACAGCTCGCCAGCCGCGACCCACTCACCGGAGTGCTGAATCGGCGCGGCTTCTTCGATGCCCTCGAGGCACTGCAGCCCGAGGACCTCACCGCGCTCGTTCTCGTCATGGCCGACATCGATCACTTCAAGGCGGTCAACGACACACACGGCCATGCCGTCGGCGATCACGTGCTGTGTGCGCTTGCGGATCGACTGCAAGCCGTGGCCGGCCACAAGGCCATCGTGACTCGTCTCGGCGGCGACGAGTTCGCTGCTGCGATCGTCGACAACGGCGACGGTGAGCACATCCGTGCGAGCCTCGATCGATTCGACATCGTGCTCCCTGACGGCCTCGGCCTGACCGTCGACTGCTCAGTCGGGATCGCCGCACACTCCGCCACGGCGTCGGTCAGCGAGACCCTCGCTCAGGCCGACGCCGCGCTCTATCGGCACAAGTGGCAGCACTCCAGAGCCGCAGCGGACAGCAACACGCTGGCGTACACCGCTGCCTCCCACTGACCACCCGACGCGGGCGGAACTGCGATCGCGGGCCGATTCAGACAGCCGTCAGCGCGTCAGCGCGACGGCGACCGACTTGGCGACCGCGTCGGCGGCTGACTTGGCGTGATAGCTGCTCCGGGTGAGCGGGCTGGCTTCGACGTGACCGATGCCGAATGACTCGCCGATCTGCTTCCATCGAGCGAATTCGGCGGGCTCGGCGTAGCGCGCGATCGGGAGATGATTGGACGTCGGCCGCAGGTACTGACCGATGGTGACGATGTCGATGCCGAGGTCGGCGAGATCCGCGAGCAAGCCGATGATCTCGTCGTCGGTTTCGCCGAGGCCCGCCATGAAGCCGGTCTTGGTCACCAAGCCCGCCTTCTTCGCTCGAGCGAGCACGCCGAGCGACCGTGCATATCCCGCTGAGGGGCGGACCGCGCGCTGCAGCCTGGCGACTGTCTCGACGTTGTGGTTCATGACGTCGGGCCGAGACGCGAAGAGCAAATCAAGCGAGGCATCATCGCCCTTGGCGTCTGAGATCAGAGTCTCGATGTTCGCTTCCGGACGACGACCACGGATCTCTTCCACACAGGCGGCGACGTGCGCCATACCGCCATCGACAAGATCGTCGCGGGCGACCATCGTCAGCACGGCGTGGTCGAGCTGCATTCGGTCGATCGCTTCGGCCACCCGTTGCGGCTCGTCGGCTGCCGGCATCATCGGCTTGCGGGTGTCGACCAGACAGAAGCCGCACGCTCGCGTGCACCGCTCCCCCAGCACCATGAACGTCGCGGTGCCATCAGACCAGCAGTCGGAGAGATTCGGACAACCGGCGTCTTCGCACACGGTGACGAGGTTGAGCGAACGAATCGTCTTCTTCAGGTCCATGACCTCGGCGCCGAGCTCAACCTTCGGGCGGAGCCAGTCGGGCTTGCGTGTCTCGATCGACAGCCCGGACGCGACGTCGACACCGGCGTCTTCGAGGCGGACAGCGGCCCGAGACGAGATGAGCTTGACCTGCTCGCCGGGACCCTCGCCACGCGAGAACGCGGTGAGGTCTCGGCCGTCGGCCGCATGTCGCCACGCAACGTCTTGCCGCTCGGATTCGCCATCGGCCCAGCGATCAGCCGCCAAGCGGGCGACAATGTCGGCGACGTGTTCCATCGACACGTCGACGCCTTCTTCGGCGAGCGATGTGACCGGCTTGTCACCGATGCCGCACGGCACGATGTGTTCACGCATGAACGTGAGATCGGTCGACACGTTGAGGGCGAAGCCGTGCATGGTTCGGCCCTTCTTGAGTCGCACACCGATTGCGCAGATCTTCCGTTCGCGTTCGGTTCCCGCATCGAGCCAGACCCCGGCGTACCCGTCGAGGCGCCCCGCATTCGGCACCCCGAGTTCGGTGAGCACGTCGATGATCAAACCTTCGACGCCGCACACATGGCCCGTGGCACCGAGCTTGTTGTCGATGTTGAGGATTGGGTAGCCGACCAGTTGGCC
>JAJCXU010000136.1 GCA_029263275.1 Ilumatobacter sp. | reverse complement strand
CGAACCGCGCCGAGGTCGAGGCCCTGCTGGCTGCAAACGAACCGTGGGAACGATCGAAGTGATGCGTCTGGGCGTGGCTGCGGTCGCGAGGCCGACGTTCGATGTCGAGTTCGCCGCGGAGACCGCCGAGGCGGCCTTCCGGGTGTTGCGTGATCTCGCCGTCGAACTGGTGGGGTCGCCGCGGCTTCTGCTCGACGCTGATGATGTGTCTGCGGCCGCTCAGGGGTGGGCCGGCGTCGACATCGACGCGCTGCTGGTGCTCCAGGCCACGTTCGCGGACTCGACGCCGGCGGTGGCGCTCGCAGAGTCCACCGACGCGCCCGTGGTGCTCTGGGCCTTCCCCGAGCACCGCACCGGAGCCAGGTTGCGCCTGAACTCGTTGTGCGGGATCAACCTCGCCGCTTTTGCGCTTCGACAACGAGGACGAGACCTACGTTGGCTTTACCGCGACCCTTCCGATGCGAGGGTTCCCGAGGAGCTACAGGGAGCCATCGGCTCACCATCACCGGCACCCCATCGGGCCGTAGGGATCACGCCCAGTCCCGATGCCGACGCCCGCGCCGAAGAGATCCAACGAATGCTCGCGACGGCAAGGGTCGGAGTGGTGGGCGAACATCCAGCCGGCTTCGAGCCGTGCGCGTACGACCCCGCCCGGCTCAAGGCGACGACCGGCGTCACCGCGGTGGCCGTCCCGTTGCCCCGCCTCTTCGATCGCGCCTCCGCGGCGCCGGCCGCCGCGATCGAGGCGGTTCGACGCGGTCTCGCGGACTCGCTCGAAGGAATCGACGATCTCGAGCAGGAATCGCTCGATCAGAGTGTGCGGCTCCATCTGGGTCTACGGAGCATCGTGGAGGACGAGGGTTTGAGCGCGGTCGCGACTCGGTGCTGGCCGGAATGCTTCACCCAGTTCGGCGCGGCCGCATGCACTCCCCAAGCCATGCTCGGCGATCTCGGGATACCGGCCTGCTGCGAGGCTGACGCCCAAGGGAGCGTCACCGGACTCGTGCTCCAGTGGCTCACTGGCTCGCCGGTCTTCGTTGCCGACCTCGTCGAGCTCGACTTCGATACCGGCACCGGCGTGTTGTGGCACTGCGGGCTCGCGCCGCTCTCCCTCGCGGATCCCGACGCTGCGCACCGGGCCGCGTTGCACAGCAATCGGCACAAGCCGTTGCTCAACGAGTTCCCCCTGAAACCGGGCCGGGTCACCATCGCCCGGCTGACCCAGTCGTCGGGATCCGACCGTCTCGTCATTGGCGCGGGCGAGATGCTGAAGGCACCACTGGCGTTCAGCGGCACCGCAGGGGTGATTCGGTTCGACCGGCCCGCGGCGGACGTGCTGGCCACCGTGATGGCCGAAGGCCTCGAACACCACTTTGGCATCGGCTATGGCGATGTGCGCGCCGAGCTTTATGCCCTTGCCGCTCGGCTCGGCCTCGATGTCGTCGCCCTGTGAGACCGATCAGCTGGTGACCTCGGCGCTCGTCTTGTAGCCCCGCAGGATGCGGCGACCGAGGATGCACGGTCGAGCTTGTGGGTGCCCGAAACTCCGCCGTGGCTGGTCATCCGGCATGTCTGTATTCGTTGATGAGGCCGTCGCTTCGGTTCGATCCGATGACCCGCAGGGGCTCTGGCCCTCTGGTGTTTCGCGGGTGCTGCGGTGCTGGAGGCGGTTGAGCTGGTGGCGGTTCCAGATGATGGTGCGGGGCAACCCTTCGGGTTGCTTGAGGAGCTCACGTCGCATGGTGTCGATGAACTGGCCGCCGCGGTCACGGTCGAGGGCTCGGTCGCCATCTTGCTCGGCCCTACGGACTAGCTGCCCCCGCCTCTGCTTGTGGAGCGGCCGGTCACCGGGTGCGTTCGTGGTCGATAAGAACAGTCACCAGATTCTGATGACAAAGCAACGACAGGCGACACGGCAACGAGCGTCACAGGCCTTCTGACCTAGGGTTTTCCCGGCAGCGAGGGCAGTGGTCATCAGCTTCGTGGCAGCCGCGATATCGTCGGTGGTGAACCGCCGGCAGCCATAGGCCAGCGGCCCGATCTCAAGGCCCGCGGTCCCCAGCGGCCGAGGATCGCTGCGAACGAGGGATTCGGGCACGTACGGAACGTACCGCAGTCACCCGATCGTCAGACCTTCGGCCAGGCACTTCATGGAGCACGATGAGCAACGAGATCCGATTCGGCCTCATCGGGGCAGGCACCATGGGTATGGAGCACATCTTCAACGTTGCCGCCGCGCCGGGGGCGGTGATCTCGGCCCTGGCCGACCCTCATTCCCCGTCGATCGATCATGCGATAGCAGCCATCGACGGCCCGGTTGCCATCTACGGAGAGCATCGCGCCATGCTCGCCTCGGGCGACTGCGACGCCGTCATCGTGGCGTCGCCCAACATGACCCACACCGAGATCCTTCTCGACATCTTCGAAGCCGATCTACACGTGCTGGTCGAAAAGCCGCTGTGCACGACGCTGGCCGACTGCCGCCGGGTGGTAGAGGCATCGGCTGCCCACCGGGGAGTGGCCTGGATGGGTCTCGAGTACCGGTACATGCCGCCGGTCGCCAAGCTGATCGAGATGGTCGACGAGGGAGCGGTGGGCGACGTCCGGATGGTCGCGATAAGAGAGCACCGGTTTCCGTTTCTCGAGAAGGTCGACGATTGGAACCGGTTCAACATCAACACGGGCGGCACGCTGGTCGAGAAGTGCTGTCACTTCTTCGACCTCATGAACCGGATCATCGGTGAAAGACCGACACGGGTGTTCGCGTCCGGGGGCCAGGATGTCAATCACCTCGACGAGGTCTACGACGGTCGGCCCTCCGACATCCTCGACAACGCCTTCGTTGTCATCGACTACCCGTCGGGTCGTCGGGCCGCGCTCGACCTGTGCATGTTCGCCGATGCCACCCACAACCAGGAAGAGGTGTCGGTCGTCGGTGACA
>JAJCXU010000135.1 GCA_029263275.1 Ilumatobacter sp. | reverse complement strand
GCTGCAGCAGGCATCGCGTCGTCGGCAGCCGACACCAACGGGCGTCGAACGTCACCGAGACCGCCCGGCACACGTTCGGTGAGATCGACGATCTGACTCGCCGCCTCGCGCAATCGTGTGCGTTGGTCGACGAGGAATTGTTCGAGATGATCGACGTCGGACTCGAGGAAGTCGCGCCGGGCGAGCAAGGAGTTTACCTCGCCCTCCATCATCGAGCGTTCCTCTTCGCCGACCTTGCGAGCCTCGGCGCGGGCCTCGGCGAGCAGTGACTCGGCGATCTCGCGAGATGACCCGACCTGCTGGCTTGCCTCAGCCTCGGCTTCGGCACGGAGACGTTCGGCCTCGGCACGAGCCTCGGCCACCGTGGTGTCAGCCGTGCGCTGAGCGAGCAACAGGGTGCGGCTGATCGTGTCGGACTGATCGACCGACGCAGCGACGGTTGCTTGCTCCACAGCCGCCTCAGACGGCCGCAGGATCTCGGCGCTCGCATCGGATTGCGAGCCCGCATCGTCGGAGAGTTCCTGCAGACGGGCCACAGCGGCCCGCGCTCGTGCTTCCATCGCCGTGGACTGATTCTGGGCACGCTCGAGCTCGTCGGCCACGGCGTGGAGGAATGCCTGCACCTCGCTCGGGTCGAGCCCCTTCTTGACAGTGCGGAACTCCGCGGTCCTGACTCGTTGTGGATTCATGTCCATGTGTGTTCCTCCCGGTCAGTCGTCGTACTCGTCGTAGCGCGGTTGGCGCTGCGGAGCGGGCTTGAGCAGGTACACGCCGGTGGCGACCTTTTCCATCGAGCCGTCCATCGCGTAGCAAATACCGCTCGCGAAGTCGATGAGGCGACGCGCCACGCTCCGATCGGTGCCCTCGAGGTTCATGATGACGGGTTGACCGTCTTTGAACTTGTCGGCGACTTCCTGTGCCTGGTCGAAACGACGTGGGCGAACGGTGTGCGGCTCCATGGACCCTCCCAGGACACTTCGCAATGCCGGTTGTGGCGGCGGTGGTTGCTGTTCGTTCGGACGAATCTGGACGCCTGAATCGTCACGTCCAGTGGTGCTCTCGGCGCGCGGTCGACGGGCCGCGGCGGATGCGTCGAAATCGCGGGATGGGAAACTCGGTCGGGCTGCGACTGTACGAACTGTGGGTTCAGGCTCTGGCCCGCGAGCTCGCTGGCCACGCGTGTCATCACGCGGCGCCCGTTGACGAGCAGGGGGTTCCGGCTCGTCAAACTCGTCGTAGTCGTCGTATGTGTCGTCAGGACCCAGACCCAGGTAGTCCATGGTCTTTTTCCAGATGGGCATGCAATCCTCCTGCTTGCGGGGGAGGATACAACACGATTGCTACCGGATTGTGGACACGGGACGTGGGCCCAACAACGCCGAACCAATGCGTACTTGGGTCGAACCACACTCGACTGCCACTTCGACGTCCGCCGACATGCCCATCGAGCAGATGGCAAGCTCATGTTCGTCGAGGAGCGATCGCACGATCTCGAACGGCCGCCTCGCTGCGGCGGGTGGTTGACCGGTCGGGCCGATGGTCATGAGCCCGTCGACGACAAGACCTGCGGTCGCGGCCTGATCGATCATTGCCGCGACCTGACCAGGTTGGCATCCACCCTTTTGTGGTTCGTCGGTGGCGTTGACTTGGATCAACACATGTGCCCCAGGGGCACGCTTGGCCACCTCATCGATGATCGATCTCCGATCGATGGTGCACCACAGCGACACGACATCGACCAGCTGGCGGACTTTGTTCGACTGCAGGTGACCAATGAACTGCACATCGACGCCGAGACGTTCGATCACATCGACCTTGGACAGCAGGTCCTGCGCGTAGTTCTCGCCAACGGTGCGACACCCGGCGGCAACCACTGCCTCAATGGCATCACCGGGAAATCCCTTGGTCACGGGGATCACCTCGACATCATGCGCGAACGGGCGCTCGACGCGGGCAATCCGTTCCTGCATCGAGGCGAGCCGTTCAGTAACTGCGCTGAACCCTGCAACGGAACGGTCGGTCATGGCCCCACTCTGGCATGCGCCGGTTCAGTCCACGCGACGAGAACATGACGCTCGGTATCGGTGCGCACACGATGAGAGAACCAGCGCGGATCACAACCCGTGCACTCGCCGAAGACGTTCAGCCGGACACCGTGCCGTGCGAGTGCAGCCTCGACCGCCGCCGGGACATCGAGCGCGGCGCGGCCATCGGATGTGACCGAGGTGATGGTGTTGGCTTCGACGCCAACACCCGCAGCAACTGCCTCCAGGTCGGGTGCGCCGAACGCGTAGCACTCGGCGTGGATCATCGGCCCGACGACCGCAGCCACGACCGGTTCGTCACGGAGCGACAACACACCTGCTGCGACGTCGACGACTCCGGCGGCCAAACCGCGCCATCCGGCGTGAGCACCGACCACCGTGCCGCCGGCGCCAAACAGCGCGATCGGCGCACAATCGGCCGCCCACACACCCATGGGCCTCGACAGCACCGCGTCGGACACGATCACGTCAGCGACACCAAGCACGGGCCACTGATCCCCTGCGCCAGCGTCGATGATGGCGGTGCCGTGGACCTGATCGACCATGGAGAATCGGCGGCCGATCAGCGCCCGCTGGCGCGCCTCGAGCAAGGTCGAAGCGACGCGGTGCGGATGGAAGTCGCCGTCACGGCGATCTGAGACGACCGCGCGCAGGCGCCGGTCACCGATGACGAGATCGAAGAGGTCGACCGCCAGGGCTGGGCTACTTCAAGAACGAGGGGACGTCGAAGTCGTCGTCGTCATCGAGCGGATCGGGCTCGTCGCTGTCTGCGAACAGTTCGGTGATTCGCGTCGGTGTGGTGCTGCGCAGGCCGAGGTCGGCGGAGCCGGCGGTGCCGCTCCCCTGCCCTTCGACTCGATCGAAACCGGCGGCGATGACCGTGACACGCACTTCGTCGCCCATCTCGTCGTCGATGACCGTGCCGAAGATGATGTTGGCGTCTTGATGCGCAACACCGTGAATGATCTCGGCGGCGGCATTCATCTCGAACAGACCCATGCTCGACGGGCCGGTGATGTTGAGCAGCACGCCTCGGGCTCCGTCGATGGCCGATTCGAGCAGCGGGCTCGAGATGGCAGCCTTTGCGGCCGACATCGCGCGCTCGTCGCCGCTGGCCTGGCCGATACCCATCAACGCCGAACCGGCATTGGACAGGATCATCTTGACGTCAGCGAAGTCAGTGTTGATCAGGCCCGGGGTGGTGATGAGCCCGGTGATGCCCGACACGCCCTGGAGCAGCACCTCGTCGGCCATCTTGAAGGCGTTGAGGACGCTGGTCTTGTCGTTGGCGACAGTGAGCAGGCGGTCGTTCGGAATGACGATGAGCGTGTCGACTTTTTCCTTGAGACGCCCCACCCCGTTGTCGGCCTGCACCGCTCGCTTGCGGCCCTCGAAGGAGAACGGACGCGTGACGACACCAATGGTGAGCGCCCCGGCCTCGCGTGCGACTTCGGCGATGATCGGCGCGGCGCCGGTACCGGTGCCACCGCCCTCGCCTGCGGTGATGAACACCATGTCGGCGCCCTTG
>JAJCXU010000134.1 GCA_029263275.1 Ilumatobacter sp. | reverse complement strand
CTCGTCCAAGCGCCGCGGCCCACCATCGCTCCGACCACGACGATGTCGCCGGTTCCCGGGTCTGGCGACACGCCACTACTGCTCCCGCCTGAACGAAACCGACTCGACGAACTCACGGTCGTTCGCGCCCGACTTGGCGGCTCGGCGTTGCTGCTCCGGGCCCCCGACCTGAGCACGATCTCACTCGTCGAGGCCGACGGCGTGGTCCCGGCCGAGCCAGAGGAGCCCGAAGAGATTCCGGGTGAGACGACCCCGGCGACCCTTCTTCCCCCGCGGCAGTACGCCGCGGTGTCGGTCATCCCTCCCGGCGAGGAGACACCCGGCCAATACAGCGTCGAGGTCGCATGCGGCTCGGTCTCCGTGCTCGACACCGCTGGCCGTCCGGCGTTCCGTCCCGAAATCGACGCGCTGTTCAACTCGATGCGGATCACCAATGGTGTGATCGACATCGAGCTGCCGGATGGCTGGGCAGCGATCAGCGGTGGGCCGAGCACCGACGAGTTCGTCTTCGGACTCCCGGTCGACGTCGGTGGCCGCCAGGTCACCATCGTGGTTGCGCAGTACCCCGGCGGCAGCCTCGCCGTCGCCGGGAACGATCAGCGCCAGTACGGGCCCGCCACGTTCAATGGACAGCCGGCGTGGATCCATCGCGACCCGGAAGAACCCGGCGTGTTCACCATTCTCACAACGGTCGGCACCACCGCGATCCGGGTCAGCGCCCGCGACATTTCGATGGCCGAGACCGAAGCCGTGATCAACAGCCTGACACCTGGTGACGTCGACGAGTGGACCAATCGCTTCGGGACACTGCCAGTTGACGTCGATCCCGACATCAGAGCCTGCAGCGATCAGCCCGAATTCAACGTCATCTGACGACGGCCCCATCGTCCCACGCTGCGCAGGGCGGATGGGACCATTGCGGAGATCAGATGATGCTTCGGCGACGGTTGCTGACGCCGAGCAAGGCCAGCCCGGCGAGCAACGATGCGAGACCGATACCGAGCGTGCCGCCGACGCCGCCGGGGCCGGTGGCCGGCAGTTCGGTGTCGATGTCGGGAGTGGGTGCAACGGTCACCGTTTCGGCGGTGTCTCCGCACTGCCCCACAGCACCCGAGTTGTTGCCGTCACCGCGGTACGTGGCGACCCAGCGGTAGATCCCCGCTTGCGTCGGCGCGAACTCGCCCGATGACACCGAGCCACCGGCGGCGGGGTACGCCACTCCGAGTGTCTCGAAGATCGGCGTTCCGGAGCAGGTGGCATCGTTCGGGCCATACAGGCGGAAGTCGACGATGCCGGTGTTGTCCGGTGTGACGCGATCGAGCACCGTTGCGACGTCGCTCAGCGTCTTGCCGTCACCGACGAAGGTTCCGGGCGACGCGTTCGTGACGATGCGTGACAGCCCACCGAAGACCTGCACGGTTTCCGCCGGGTCACCGCACGTGCCGGTGGCGGTGTCGTTGTTCGCATCACCGTTGTATGTAGCGATCCAGCGGTAGGTGCCGGGCAGCGTCGGGGTGAAGGCAAGCGAGGTCACGCTCGTGTCGGTTGCGCCATACGCGACACCGAACGACGTGAAGACCGCGGGGCCTGCGCACGTGGCGTCATTGGGTCCGTACAGGCTGAAGTCGATCGTGGAGGCCGCTGGGTTGACACGACCCGTGACCGTCGCGGTGTCGGTCAGCTGTCCACCGATGGCG
Source organism: Ilumatobacter sp. (assembly GCA_029263275.1). GTDB lineage: Bacteria > Actinomycetota > Acidimicrobiia > Acidimicrobiales > Ilumatobacteraceae > Ilumatobacter_A. The sequence goes on along the minus strand of JAJCXU010000134.1, from coordinate 2,408 downwards.
ATCTGGTCGGATGCGTCGGTGACGATTGCCGGGGCCGCCTTGGAGACCACGGTGCGTTCCGCGACGTCGGTACACAGCCCGACCGCCGAGTTGTTGTTGGCGTCACCGCTGTACGTCGCGACCCACTGGTAGGTACCGGGCAACGTCGGCGTGTAGGAGTTCGACGACACTGCGCCACCGGCGACCGTGTATGGCACCGTGGATGTGGACACCGGTGCGTTCGCGCACGTCGCATCGTTCGGGCCGTAGAGGGCGAACGACACCGTGGCGCCGGCGACCGGGTTGACCCGGCCGGTGACCGTGGCAGAGTCGATGAGTGGCGTCTCGCCGAGCTTCACCGCGGCCGATGCCGTGGTCGTGATTGCCGGGCTCGCCTTGGTGACGATGGTCGACTCGTTGGTGTCATTGCAGGCACCGGTGATCGCCTCGTTGTTCAAGTCACCGCTGTAGCTGGCGATCCAGCGGTATGTGCCGGCAACGGTGGGCGCGAATCCGTCCGAAGCGAGCGGACCGCCCGTCGAGGGGTAGGCGTTGTTCAGGTCCTCGAAGATCGGTGTACCCGCACACGTTGCGTCGTCGGGGCCATACAGGCGGAACGACACGGTGCCGGCCGAACCCGGGTTGACGCGGCCGAAGACGTTGGCGGTGTCGGTCAGCGTCGTCGTTCCGACGACACCCGTTGCCGAGGCATTGGTGGTGAGCGTGGGCGTGTTCTTGGAGATCGTCGCGTTGTCGGTGCCTCGGGCCGAGTTGACGAGATCGCCGGCACCGCCGGTGGTCCACTGCGTGTTGTCCGCGATGAAGACGGTCTGGATGCCCGCAACGGCCGATTGGTCGACCGTCGGCATCTTGACGACGTTGACGGTGAAGTCGATTCGGCAGGTCTCGGACTGAGCAATCGTGATGTTCGGCGGCGCCTGAGGCGTGAAGCGAAGCGTCCCGAAGGTCGCCTCGGTCTGCACGATGTCGAAGGTGACACCCGCGCAATCTGTTCCGGCAGCACCGGTGCCGGTCGCCGACACCGTGAAGACACCAGGATCGGCGCCGGCCGGTGCACAGATCTGATCCGCTCCAAGCAGGCCGCAGGACAGGATGGCATTGATGCCCGGATCACCGACGAGGGACCCCGGTGTGCTTGCTGGACACGGGGCGGCGTCGCCCCAGTTGCACACGGTGTTCGTCAGCCCGAACTCGCCACCGGTATTGGCGTTGCCGAGCTCAATCGAGACCGGAACGTTCGTGTCGCCCACCGTGAGCATCAGCGGAATGTCCGGCGTGGTCGGTGTGCCGACGCCCGCCTCGGCAACCCCTGGAACGAACGTCAACACCGACAAGATGACGGCCGCGGCGGCCCCCAGCGAACGAACGAGCTTCGACATGTGTGATTTCCTTTGAGCCTGCTGACCTGCCGCGATGCGTTCGCATCGGGCCTCCCGGCGGCGAGCGTACCCCGATCAATCCGAGTGTTTCGAAATCGTCAAGGCACTGCTCGACGCCTCATTCGAAGATGCCACTGAGCGCGGTGGCAGCGCCACCAATCGCGGAGAATTGGCTCAGAAATCGCTCAGAAATCAACGAGGAGATAGTCGGAGATCTGTGCGTCGTCGGCGCCGAGGTCGGCGTAGTTGTCGTCGGTCCGCGCCTGCATGTAGGAGCGCCACGTGAAGGCCGCGTACCGCGGCGTCGGCGCGATTGCGGCGATTGGTTCGATCAGGGCGTCACGCTGGGGATTGAGAAAGTACGGAATGCTCAGGCGGTCCCGCGATGTCATCGGGATCACTCGATGGACTGCGGCCCGGTATCGGTCGTTGCTCCACACCTGCATCGCGTCTGCGAGGTTGACGACGATCGTTCCGGGGGTCGGTGCGATGTCGACCCACGTGCCGTCGGCAGCACGCGCCTGCAACCCGCCGGTGTCGTCCTGCAGCAACAGCGTCAGCACACCCGGGTCGGTGTGATAGCCGAGCGCGGTCTCGCCAAGTTCGCGGAGGCCATCGCGCTCGTCGGCCGGGACGGGATCGCCGACCGGGTAGTGGTTCAACCGGACCGAGCTGTTGGTTCGATCGCCGCGGTATTCGGCGACGTCGGCAGCATCGAGGCCGAGCGCAGCGTGCACCAGCGCGGTGGTCCGCGCGGCGAGGTCGCTGAACGCATCGCAGTACTCGGTCATCCCCGCGTGGAATCCGACGGTCCCGTCGACTTCGGCCGGCCAGCGGTTGTGCGCTGCGGAGCGTTCGGCGACCGGGTCAACGAAGTCGAACACTTCCTTGTTGTCACGCTTGCGCTTGGTCAGCTCGCGGTCGTAGTAGCCGAGCGGGTTGTCCGCATCTCGCATCACCGCGACCTTGCGTTCACGCGGCGAGTCGAAGAACGCCCGCGCTCGATCCCACGTGGCGTCGATCAGGTCG
>JAJCXU010000133.1 GCA_029263275.1 Ilumatobacter sp. | reverse complement strand
CGACACCACTCGCGAGCTCGGCGGCACACTCGGCGTCGCCGTCATCGGTTCGGTGTTCAGCTCGGTCTACGTCAGCGCGTTGGCCGACGGCCCGATCTACTCGACACTCCCCACCGAGGTGCAAGACACGACGGAGGAGTCGATCGTCGCTGCCGGGCGCGTCGCCGGCGAACTCGGCCCGAACGCTCCCGCCTTCCTGACCGAGATCAGCGACGCGTTCCTGTCCGGACTGGCGATGTCATGCCTCGTCGTTGCGGGCGTCGCGATGGCGGGGTCGCTGTTCGCGATGCGATTCCTGCCGGCTCGTTCAGTCAGTTCGTGAGATCCAGCCGCAGTCGGTGTCAGTCCGGGAAGCTGAGCATGCTCGACTCGCCGCTCCCGGCACCTTCGACATCGGGTTGCTTGACGACGCCCGACGTCGCTGCCTTCCAGAACGCGCGATAACTCGGGTACTCGAGGCCGTCGACAACCCAGCCGGCGGCGACCAACTCGGCGTGCAACTTTGGCAGGTTTCGCCACGGCACGCCCATGTCGACGTGGTGCGCCAAGTGCCAGCCGGTGTTGTACGGCACGATGGTCATGCGTGCGAGGAATGACTGACGAACGACATGAGTGGTGAGACGACGGTCGCTCGATCGAATCATGCCGCCGTGTTCGGCGATTGACCGGATGCGGTTCGACACGCGCCACAACGTCGACCACGCGAGGACCCACACGACATACATCAGCGGTCGCATCACCGCAATCGACACGCCGAGCAGCAGGATCTGCACGCCCACGATGTACTGGGCTTCGCGGGCACCTTTCCGAAAGGCGCGGAACAGGCCGCGGAAGTTCTTATAGGCACTCAGGCCGGTCGCATCGCGACGCAGCTTGCGCCGTGCCGAATCAGGCGGGATCGGATAGCCGGAGTACAGCGACAAGTCGGGCTCTTCGGGTCCCATCTCGTCGCGGTGATGAGCGAAGTGCGAGCGGCGATAGGCCATCAAGGCCTGAAACGTCGGATAGGCCAACATCCGACCGACGAGATCATTGGCGGTCCGGTTCGAGAACAAGAGCCGGTGCGCAGCTTCGTGACCGAGGATGTTCAGACGGGCGTGGCCGCTGCCGAGTACCACGAATGCCAAGAGGTACCCCCACCACGTGTGGAGGTAGCCAGCCAGACCGATGACACCGAACGACAGCGCCACGGCGTGCAACACGGTGCCGACGTTGCGCACGTTGCTGATGCGCCGGAGTTCGTCGCGGAGCGGACGCGTTGCCATGCCGCGATCGTTGAGTCGATCTGTCGGCAGGACGTCGGGAAGCAGGTCAGCCGACGGCACCATCGTGGTTGCGCCCGCGGCATCGAGGTCGGAGATCACAGCCATACGTTGATGATACACTCCCTGATCGTGATGAACACGATTCGTAACACGGTGCCAGGGCAATGCGCCCCGTGACGAACTCACCGATACGGCCTGACGACATCGCTGCGCTGGGCATCGAGCCACTCAGCGCCCGGTCGGTCATCCTCTCGGCACTGCTGGGAACACATCCGCCGACCCTTCCCGCTCGGTCGCTCGTGGCCTTCACCGAGCTCTTCGGCATCCGCCCAGGCACTGCACGGACCTCGCTCTCACGAATGGTGACGAACGGCGAATTGGTCAGCACCGACGGCCGCTATGCGTTGGCCGGGCGACTGCTCGAACGCCAGCGGGAACAAGACGGCGGGCAGACGTTGGACACGACCGATTGGAACGGGGATTGGATCGTCGCGGTTGCGGCGAGCGACCGGCGCTCGATGGCCGAGCGCCGCGCGTTTCGCGAATCGATGATCGGTTCACGGCTCGCCGAGCTCCGACCGGACATCTGGATGCGCCCGGCCAACACACCCGGCCCGCCTCGCTCGGCCGAGGTTCTCATCACGTCGGGGCCGCTTGAGTGCGACGACGTCCACGACCTTGTCGCTCGACTGTGGCCGCTCGACGAACTCGAGGCGACGGCCCAACGGCTGCACGATGCACTCACCCGCCAGCGGTCGGCCATCGACAGCGGCGGCCTCGAACTGATGGCGCAGACATTCATGGTCGCAGCCGCCGCCGTTCGTTTCCTTCGCATCGAGCCGCAACTTCCGGCCGCCCTTGCTCCCCCCACGTGGACCGCCCACGCGCTGCGATCGCTGTACGACGACTACAACCAATCGTTCCAAGGCCAACTGCGCAGCTTCTTCGCCGCCACCCGCTGACAGTCCGTTCGCCTCTCGGTCTTCTCTTGGGATGAAGACGGATCGGGCCGGTCTGCTCAACTGGGCGTCGTGACCGTCGACTGCCACACTCATCTGTTCCCGCGTCGCTGGATCGAGGTCACGGCATGAGACGTCTCCACAACGACGCCGCGATCGCAGCGCTCGAGTCCAACGATCTGATTCCGCCACCTCGCGCAGCGTCCTTCACCGACGGCCCGACCGCGGAGTTGCGCGATGCGATGGCCCGTTTCAGTTCCGGCGACGAGCACCGACACCCTCGCGCCGAGGTCGAAGCGGCCATTGATGACGTCGACACCGACCTCCTTGTCCGCGAGGTGACCGAGCGAACCCGCGCGGCGGCCGAGGTCACAGGTCCGGTCGACGCCATCACCGACATTGGACTCGTCGTGCCGACGCAGGCGCTCCTCTCCACCCTGGGCGTCGCGGCCGACGACCTGATGGGGCGAGCAGACGACGTTCGGTTCATCGTGGCCACCATCGGCCGGGGTGCCCTCGTCTCTGCCAACACTGAAGCGGCGACGCGACGGCTGACCGCCACCTTCGCTGACCACCCCTCCGGAGCCGTTGCTGCGCTCTCGACGCTGTACCAGAACCATGACGCCACCTCGGCGCTGTTCGCCTCGACATTGCTGGCGCGAGCCACCGACCTCCCGCGCGAGAACGCACTCGCCCGCACGGTGCGGGTCGCCGTCGACGACGTCGCGGTGGCCGATGAGTTGGTCGAAGCCGGTGAAGTCGTCGAGGTCAGTCTCGATGGAGATGGTGTCGAGTTTGGCCTTGGCGACCATGCCTGTCCTGGCCAGGCGCTTGCTGTGCTGATCGTCGACGCGATGGTCGGCGCGCTCGAAGTACTGGGCTGCAACGTGGACACTGCCGCGATGATCGTCGGTCCAGACGGTCGAGCGACAGCGCTGCCGATCAGCAGCTGATTCGCATCGAGTCGTCGAGGTCCAGCGGCAGGATCAGCGTCCGCAGACCTGCACCCGTGGCCGCAGCACATGTGCCGGCGGGATCCTGCACAGCCGACTCGGCGTACTCGGCGTTGAACACCGCCTTCCCCGCCTCGACAAACGGGGCATACGCCTCGCACTCGCCGTATTCCAGACACTCCTCATTGACCGCGAAGTCGAATGAGCTGACCAGATCGGGAATCTGTGACAGGTCGTTCTTCAACCCGATCAGCAACCCGCGGCTGTGCGCAGCGTCGGCGAGGAACCGATTGAAGTCGAGTTGGTCTTCGGGAGCGAGTTCGAAGCCGCTGTCGTTCTGGAACGCCGTCACGTTGTCCGGTTCGACACCGTCGCACCCGCGCTCGACGGCGAGATCCAGGCGGGCTGCGAGCACCTCGCGCACGGTTGCATCACGCGTGTCGAGCCAACGCTCGTCCTCCCAGCCATCAAGCGTGTTGCCGATGGCAGCCGCCGGGAATCCGTCAGCGTCGGCACGCCACTGCTCGAACGAACCCGCGGAGAAGTAACAGAGCACCGTCCGGCCATCCGCGTGAAGCTGATCGATCACGTCGTGTGGTGCATCGAACAGATCGATGTCGTACACGTCGACGTCGTAGCTCGTGTTGATGGTCCCTTGTAGCTGCCACTGCCAGGTCACATCTGCGGCAATCGTCGGACTGCCCTCCGGGACATCGACGGTGACATCGTCGTCGCTGCCACCGCAGCCCGCGACGACGAGAGCCGCTGTCATCAGCAGGCAGGCCGCGCGAGGGAAGTGGGACATGGCTCCAGTATGGACGTCCTGTCGCGCTGGCGCAGGGGCGCATCTTCTACGGCGTGGAGACCGCCAGGTTCGTCGGTGACGACTACCTTCGGGTGATGGAGCTGCTCGAAGAGATCATCGACACGGACACCAACGAAGGTGAGATGGCGATCCTCGTCAAGCAGCCGGCCGATGCTCCAGCGGACGGCGGCACGTGGCCGACCGTGGTGATCTTTCACGACGGCCCCGGCATCCGCAACGCGACACACACCTTCATGGCAAAGCTCGCCTCCGAGGGATTCCGTGTGATCTGCCCCGACCTCTATCACCGCCAAGGCCGGCTCTTCGGCATCAACCCCGAGGATCGTGCGGCCGACCCGTCGCTCAGCCAGAAGATGATGACGTGGCTCAGTTCGCTGCATGACGACGGAATTCAACATGACTTCGATCGTGCGCTCAGCGCCACGGGTGCAGACCAGGCCGACCGCATCGCCGTGATCGGCTTCTGCCTTGGCGCACGGGCAGCGTTCCGGTCGATGATGCGTTTCCCCGACCTCATCGTCGCGGGCGCAACGTGGCACCCGTCATTCCTCGCTGACAGCGAGCCCGATTCACCGCATCAGACGGCGGCCGCCCTCGTGCAGCCCTTGTACATCGGGATCGGCACAGCCGACCAAGTGCAGTCGATCGAGATGCACCGGCGGTTCTTCGATGCGGTCGAACCACTCGAACACGTCGAAGTCGAGATCTTCGACGGTGCCGACCACGGCTTCACCTGGCCCGATCATCCGACCTACCACCCCATCGCCGCTCAGGGTTGCTGGGACAAGACGCTCGCGCTGTTCAACATCACACTTGGGGTCTGACCCCAAGTGTGATGTCAGGCGTTGGGGTCGACGACGATGCGGCCGCGTACTTGGCCAGCCATGATCGCTTCGCCCTGGTCGGGCAGCGCACTCATCGGCACGACTTCGGTCATCGCGTCGAGCAGATCCGACGGCAGGTCGGTCAAGAGTCGCGCCCATGCCGCGTCGCGTGCCTCGATCGGGGCCATCACCGAGTCAATGCCTTGGAGTCGCACGCCACGGAGGATGAACGGCATCACCGTGCTCGGGAGATCGACGCCGCCAGCGAGACCACACGCCGTGACCACGCCCCGGTACTTGGTCTGCGCGATGACCTTGGCGAGCATCGTCGAGCCGACGGTGTCGACTGCTCCCGCCCAGGTTTCGCCTTCGAGTGGCTTCGGCGCTTCGGACATCTCCTCGCGAGACAGAAACGCCGACGCACCGAGCGAGGTCAGGTACTCGTGTTGCTCCGGGCGACCAGTGACGGCAGTGACCTCGTAGCCGAGGCTCGAGAGAATGGCGACAGCCACGCTGCCGACACCGCCCGCGGCACCAGTGACCACGATGGGTCCATCGGTCGGCTTGACCCCGCCCTCTTCGAGCGCCAACACACACATCATCGCGGTGAGCCCGGCGGTGCCGATGCCCATTGCCTGGACTGCACTCATCCCGATCGGGCGCCGGTTGAGCCACATCGCCTTGACCTTCTGGCGCTGCGAGTACCCGCCCCAATAGCGCTCGCCGACAGACCAGCCGGTCAGGATCACCTCGTCGCCCGACGCGAACTTCGGTGACTCCGAGGAGATGACCGTGCCGGAGAAATCGATACCCGGCACCATCGGATAGGAACGGATGATCCGGCCCTTTCCGGTGAGGGCCATGCCGTCTTTGTAGTTCAGCGACGAGTAGTCGATCTGCACCACGACATCACCGGCGTCGTAGTCAGGCAGGTCAGCGTCGGTCAACTGTTCGATCGACGCTGACGCAGTCTTCGGGTTGCCTTCTTCTGCTTCGCGGACGACGAGGGCGTTGAAGGTTTCGATCATGCTCCAGATCGTTGCACCTCTCATCACCTCGGATCGAATGCGGCGAAGTTCGAATGCCAGGCTGTCGTATGCACGTCGACGAGATCCCCGCGGCTTTCACTCCAACCGGAGGCTGGACCGGCGAGATGCCGCCGCCTGTCCTGGCCGACTGCGACACGCCGTTGGTCGGCGGTGCTCCCGATATGCGTGGAACGTGGCGGGTCATCGAGGTGACCGTCGAAGGGGAGAGACAATCAGCGCATCGGGCGTTGGGCGGGGTGCAGCGCATCGAGCAGGCGGCCGATCGCGTGACGATCACCGCCGGCGGTGTCGTCCACGACATGCGCTGCGATGGCACGGCGGAGCACGGCGTCAACGACGTGGCCGAGTTCGACAAGGAGACGCGGATCACCGTGGCCGCCACGTTCGAGAACGGCGTGCACGTGCTCCGCCCCGTCGGCATGCCGATCGAGGTGCGCCGCCGAATCGAAGGCGAGCACCTGATCTGGGACTACGTCGGCTTCACCGCCACGCTCCAGCGCGTGAGTTGACCAGCTGAAACGCGTGGCTCGTTGACAACCGCTGTTCGCCAGAATGGGCTGGTGATCGACGCCGAGTGCAAACGAATTTTCGACGAGTTCGCCGACCGTTCCTTGGCCAAGACCGAGTGGACCCACCGAGCTCATCTCGTGGTGTGTTGGGTTGCGCTACAGAGCCGAACCGAGGGGGCAGCGCTGACCTTCCTGCGTGACGCGATCCGTCGCTACAACGAGGCGACAGGCGTCGCGAACACGCCGACGTCGGGCTACCACGAGACGCTGACGCGCTACTACGTGCGCGCTGTCGCATCGCTTGCAGCCGAGAACATCGACGTTGTGCTCGACGCCCCCGAGTGTCGGGTCGACGCTCCACTGCGCCTGTGGAGCCGTGAACTGCTGTTCACCTTCGAGGCACGCGCACACTGGGTCGAGCCCGACCTCGAACCGCTCCCTACACCAAAGCTGTGAGCGTCGGGAGAACTGCGGCGGCTACCTCGGCTGGAGCTTCCTCGTGGCAGAACAGTCCGGCGCCCGGGATCTCGACGAGATCGGCATTCGGGAAGTCAGCCACCATCCTGCGTGCCGACTCAATCGGGAAGAACGGATCTTGATCGCCCCACACCAGCCGAACGGGAACGTCAATGCGTCGCTGCACGGCGGCCAACTGGTCGATGAGGTCCATGTCGAAGCTCTTCAGGAGTTGGATCGCCGCCGCGCGGCACATGGCATCGCGATGCAGCGGCTCAAGGAAGAACTCGTCGAATTCGCCATCAAGGTATGACCGATCGGCGAAGGCATCGCCGAAGACAAACTTGTTGCGCCGCAGCCGGGGCTTGCCTGCACTCCAACCAAGAGCGGCGCCGAAACCCGGGACGTGGCGGGCCGCAAGGAACGACTTGAATCGCCGACCGAGGCCGCCTGAGGGTTCGGTGTTGATCAACGCCATGGAGCGGAGTCGGTCGTCACCGGCCATCGCGTGTCGAGCGATGAGGCCACCGCTGTCGTGGCCGATGACTGCCACGCTGTCGAGCCCCAGTTGCTCGATCACCGCTCGGACGCTGACGATGTGGTTGTTGATCGTCAACTCGGTGTTGGGGCCAGAGCGGCTCGATCCCGCGCCCGGGAGATCGACGACGTGGCAGGTGACGTGGTCGGTCAAGTGCGGCAACAACCGTCGAAACGTGGCACCGTGGACCGGCCATCCGTGGACGAAGAGCACGTCGGGTCCCGAGCCGACCGTCCTCACTGCGACCTCGCCTCGGCTGGGTCCCACGTCGAAGAAGTGAGTGGGTTCGTTGCGAAAGAGATCGCTGGCGTCGTCTTGGGTGATTGTGGTCATGGTGGGTCTCCGTGAGTACGTCCGTGCGCTCGGCGCGGATTGTTGTAGTGAATACTACAAAACCCTAATCGTAGTGAGTACTACAATCAACCCTGATGGGTCACAAGCACACCAAGGATGAGATTCTCGCTGGCGCCATCGACACCGCGTTCCGCGACGGCCTCAGCCAGCTCACGTTCGGCCGGGTCGCCAGCAACCTCGGCATCAACGATCGAACCGTCGTCTACTACTTCCCGACCAAGGACGACCTCGTCAGCGAGGTGTTGCTGGCGATGGGCACGCAGCTGCAGGCAACCCTCGAACCGGCCTTTGCGAGCCGGGTCTCCGACCATCTTGAAATGCTGCGCGTGGCCTGGCCCGTCCTGGCAACGGTTGAGGCGGAGCCAGTGTTCGCACTCTTCTTCGAAGCCAACGGCCTCGCCGTCGCCGGACGCGAGCCATACGCCACTCTGGTCGGCGGCCTTGTCGCGACCTGGATCGACTGGGCCGCCGAACTCATCGACGGCGACGAGGACCACCGCAGGGCCGAAGCCGGGACGGTGATCGCGCTGATCGACGGATTGCTGTTGCTTCGACTGCTCGCTGGAGCTGACGCCGCGGACCGCGCAGCCGGTCGGCTCGGCATCATCAACCCCTGATCACACTTGGGGTCAGACCCCAAGTGTGATGGCACGTTGGTCAGGACGTTTCGACGAACTCGACCCAGTTGCCGTCCGGATCCTCGACGATGCCGATGCGAATACCCGGTCGCAGGTCAGTCGCAGGTACCGCGATGGTGGCGTCGGCATCGGCGCACGACGTGAGGATCTCATCGAGGTTCGACACGATCATCGTCAGATAGCGCATGCCAAGCGCACCGGGGATGCCACCTCCAGCTGCTGGCGGCGGTGTCTCGTCGAACGCAACGAGTTTGAGCACGGAGTCACCGCACTGGACGCGATGCATCGTGCCGCCGCCCCCGATCGGCATCGGCATGTCGCCGACGTGTTCGAGGCCGAGCAGACCGCAGTAGAACGCCACGGCTCGCGGCCCGTCACTGACGACGATTCCGAGATCGATTGCGGACTTGGCCAGTTGGACACCCATCGCGACGACGCTAGCCATCGGGCGAACTCCTGACCGCTGCGGAGCGCTACAGCACTCGGCCCACTCCACCGAGCGAGCCTGGGTCAGAAGGCGCTGCCGCCTTGGTATCTGCCTTCGGGGATCACGAGGCCGCGCACCAAGCTGGCCATTGGATCATCGGCCGCGGTGAGCCGATCGGCCACCGCCTGCAGCGTGTCGCCCAGCGCGGTGCCACCAAAGACCCAGTCGTTGAGCGCGTCGTGGTTCGGTGCTGCCGATCCAGGCTGCGCAGCGATCGCCTCGTGGTAGAAGGTGCGCACGTCATCCGCGAGATGCCTGATGAGGAGCGGCATGTCGAACGCCCACTCGACGTCGCCAGCGGGTGCGTCGGTGATCGAGTCGGCGTCGGCAATCGACGCCAAGGCCCGTGCGACATCGTCGATCTGGTCGGGTCTGGCCCCGCTGACACCGAACATGGTGCGCCCGCGCGCGGCACGTGTCTGTGCTGACCAGGTCTTCAACCGGCCGACTTCGGCAAGCAGGCGCCCCGTCAAGGTGTCGTCGACGAACGGACCGAGATTGAGCGGGCAGGCCCACTGACCGGGACCAGCCTCTTCGGGCATCGGTCCTTCGTAGTCGGCGATCGTCGGCTCAGTGGCGTTCGCAAGGAGGCCAAACGCCTGGCGCATGACGTCCTTCTGGAACTCGGGATCCTCCGCCGAACCGAGCGGCCGACCGAGTGCGAACGGGACCCACAATGCCCGCGTTGGGCCAACGGCTTCACTCTGCTCGCGCACGAGGCTGATCGACGTGCAAGCGACTCCGGCGCGCTCGATGAAATTGGTGAGGGCGCCAACTGCGCCCGTGCAGAGTGGTCAAACGGGAACAAGCAATGCGACGTCGACGCCATCAGCAGCCAACATCTGACCAACCTCACTCCCGGTGTCTGCAAACAGCGACGGGTTCGGCATCGCCCCCATGAAGGAGTAGTGGCGCGGGCTCACCGCGCCGATCTCGCCGGCGGCAGCCATCTCGTGGAGCCGTTCGAGTGGAAACGAGATGTTCGGATCCTGCTGGAATGCGCTGCGATCGAAGTTGGTGCTGATGTGCGACAGCACCACGTCGCCCCAGTCGGCGTCGCCGGGCACCACGCGGTAGTCCAGGGCGCCGAGCGTGAACGGCGCATCGCTGCGCAGGTGCAAGCCCGCTGTCGAGACGATCGCGACTGTCGACTCCGCCAACGGCTTCGGCGTCAGCCACGTGCCTGGTTCGATCCGCTGCATCGCGCCAGCGCGCGCCCGCAGGTGTTCGGCCTCGGCCTCGTGTAAGTCGTTCAGTCGCACCACGTCGCCGTCATCCTCTCATGCCAATTCTTGCGTGCGGTGGGCGCAGTTCGTCGCGACGTCAGACCTCACACGAACAACGGCTCGCAGCCCGTTCCAGCGAGCAGTGCGTCGACCGCTGCGCGATCGGTTGCAGACAGCGCTGCGTACTGCTCCCGCAACCACATCAAGCACTTGCCCTGATATCCGAACGGGGCCTGGCTGTATGTCTGACCGTCGATGGTGCACGACATCTCCGCCGCTCCCGATTGCAGTGCCTCGGCGTTGGCGATCATGAACGGCGCATAGGTCCGTCCAACCTCGCGCAGCAGCGCAATCGTCGTCTCGGCGATCGCGTCGCGGTCGGCCCAACCCGCACCGCCCACCGGTGTCTGCCACCACGAGAGGTCATCCCTGCGGTCGACCCAATTGCGGACTCGCGGTGCCCGGTCGATCGCTTCGCGGGCCGATTCTGGCTCCCAGCTGACCAGTTGAAACAACTGGCCGAACAGCCCGAAGTCGCCCCGCCCCGGTCGATCACCGAGCAGGAACATCCGCGTCTCGAGGTGTGCCGACAACAGGTCGAGCAGGCGGTGGTACGAGTCTTCGATGATCGGACGGTTCTCCTCGGTCGAGCCGACGAGTGCCCGGCGCCCGATCTGGCGCTCGGAGATGTACGACTGCATCTGCTGCCACTCGGCGTCAGGAAGATTGATGCCCCCTCGATCGAGCGGCAGCAGCTTGGCCGCTTTGTCGATCGCCGCGTCGTAGTACCAGCGGTAGTGGTACATCGGCTTGGTGATCCACTCGTCGCCGTAGTCCTCGAGGAGGTAGTCGATGAACGCCACCACGGGGTCGGTCGGCACGAGGCTTCGCGCGTCAAACATCGTTTCGAGTCGCATGATCTGCGGACTGCTGTCGACCATCGCTTCGGTGTAGTCACCCGCCTCGTTGGGGAACCCGAGCACTGGGATGATCTGGACCGGTACGTCTGGCAACGTGTCCCACTCCGACCCGCGCAGGATCCACCGGAACGGAATCTGGCGATACCGGAGCACCCCGCGCATCTTGATCGAATACGGGGAGCCGTAGCCACCGCCGAGGAGCAGGGGATGCTGCTGGCTCATGACTCGACCGAAGCGCCGAGCTCGTTGAGGCCGGCACGCACGATCAACGCGTACGTGTCGGCAATGGCGACTTCCCGATGGTCCTTCTGGGCTTCGAGTCGAGACGGGTCGGTCACGACCGCCATGAAGGCCGCTTTGCTCGGGAACTCGTTGAAGCGCACCTGATGCCACGCACGCCCGTCGCCGATGATCGTGTCCTCCACGGCGAACCATCCATTGATCCGCACGCCATGCCCAAGCGCCACCTTCCCGGCCGCGGTCTGATATTGCTCCATGTGATCTGGCGTTTGATGCGCTGACTCTGCATCGTTGAAGCGGATGACGTGCATCACGACGACGGGGCCATCTTCGGCCGTCGGCGGATGGGGCACGTCGGCCCAGTCGACCGGCACAAATCCTTCCGGCGCTTCGGGCACCGGCATCGGCTGGGTGCCGATGACGATCGTGGTCTCCATCCCCGCGTCCTTGTGATGGTGCGACTCCTGGAAGCCCGGGAGCGACTGCATGTCGATGAATGACTTGCGCGTCGGATACTTGACCACCCCGATGCGATCCCACTTCGGTTCGTCGCCGAGCAGCTGCTGGTCGACCTCGCCGAAGAACACCGGCCGCGCTCCGACCGCCGCGAGCGAGTCGAGCGGTGAGTACAGGTCGTCAGCTTCACGTCCGCTGATCGTCGAGTCGCGACCGTCGGCGTAGTCGGCAACGTCGCGGTACTTCATCAGGTTGACCATCCACACCGGGCCATCGTCTTCGGGCAGCGTCGTCGCCATCTTCATCGCGTACTCGACATTCGGCGTGCCGTATCGGACGGTGTTGCTCATGACGTGCTCACTTTCTCGCCGGCGTCGGAGGACGATGTCGGCGTGTTCTGCGCAACGAGAAGTTGCATCATCTCCCGCGCCACCATCGGCCCGGCGTTCTGGTTCTGGCCGGTGACGAGATTGCCGTCGACCACCCAGTGGTTGGCAAGCGGATCGCGCCGTCGGGTCTGGCTCTCGAACTCAGCGCCGACGGCACGGAGCTCCCGCTCGGGATGATGCGGCGTGGAACCAATACCGAGTTCCTTCACCTGCTTGTTGGTGACCGCGGAGATCTTGCGACCCTGCACGAGCGGCTCACCGTCAGCGCCCTTGGCGTTGAGCAGCCCGAGTGGGCCGTGACAAACACCGCCCATCACGAGGCCCGCTGCATTCGCTTCGGTCATCTTCTCACCGAGCGGCACAGAGAACCCGAAGTCGAACGCCGCGCCCCAGCCCCCGGCGAGGAACACGATGTCATAGTCACTCATGTCGAGGTCACCGATCGCGAGCGAGTTGGTGACCTTGGCCTTGAAGTCGTCGTCGGCGAGGAAGCGATCGTCGTCGGCGCACCGGATCACCGGCTTGATCGACTGCGGGTCGACCGGAACGACACCACCAAGGGGGCTCGCCACATCGACGTCCATCCCGGCGTCGAGAAACGCGTAGTACGGCACGGTCATTTCGCTGGCGAACACTCCGGTCGGCTTGCCGATGTCGAGCACACCGGCGTTGGTCGCGACGACAAGCGCCCGCCTGCCCGCAAGGTCGAACGTGGTCGCATCAGGGTCGTCGGGGTGGAGTCCAGCGCGCTGCAGTGCCTTGCGCAGCAGACGTGCGGGGGGCGGGGCTTGTTTCATCGGTGCTCCTGCGGTGGGTTGACGTGACGCGTACGGCCACGGGTTGTTGCGTTCGGGCACGGCTCGGGCGCGTTCTTCCGCGAGTTCGCCGCGGAGGTGATCGAACACGGTTGACGCC
>JAJCXU010000132.1 GCA_029263275.1 Ilumatobacter sp. | reverse complement strand
GTGCCGCCGACGAGTGTGCCCGTGCCGACGGTGCCACTGCCCTTCGCCGCAAAGACGCGGTCCAGCCAGAGACGTGGACGCTTCCGGTCGATGGCCGCGGTGCTCCGCTTGATCAGCGCGTCGAGTTCGTGGCGCACCGCGTCGAGACCAGTTCCCGACGTCGATGACACCGACACCATCGGCGCCCCCTCGAGGAACGTTCCCTCGACATGGTCGGCCACTTCCATCTGAGCCAGTTCCAGCCATTCATCGTCGACGAGATCGACCTTGGTCAACGCAATGATGCCGTGACCGATCCCGAGCAATTCGAGGATGCGAAGGTGCTCTTCGGACTGCGGCTTCCAGCCTTCGGTCGCGGCGACGACGAAGACGCACGCCGACACCCCGCCCACACCGGCCAGCATGTTGCGCAGGAACTTCACGTGGCCAGGCACGTCGATGAAGCTCATCTCGGCACCCGACGGCAACACGGTGTGTGCGAAGCCGAGGTCGATCGTCAACCCGCGGCGCTTCTCTTCTTCGAACCGATCCGGGTCGGTGCCGGTGAGCGCCAGCACGAGCGACGACTTGCCGTGATCGACGTGTCCCGCGGTCGCAATGACCGTCACGTCGCGTCCTGCAGCGCCGCGATGACGACGGCGTCATCGGCGGGATCGACGGAGCGCAGATCGAGTGACGTACGGTCATCGCGCGATCGGGCGATGACCGGCGTGTCGTGCCGACGGAGCTCGTCGAGCAGGTCACCATCGATCATGACGCCCGCTGACGGCATGGTCACGCCTGGCGCCGAGCCAGCGCCCGGGAGCGCTTCCATTCGCTCGACCCGTGCCGACGGGTGGACGGCAACAACTGCTGCAACCACCGCCGCGGCACGTTCTTCGAGCGAGGCCAACGGCACGCCGACCATCTTCCAGAACGGGATCTCGGTTCCGGCCTGTCGATCGAGATAGATCAACGCCGTGTGCTGCAGCGATGCAAGCACGAGCCCGCCTGGCCGCAGCGCCCGCGCCAGCGGGTGTTGCAGACATCGTTCGACGAGATCGGTTCTGCCGGCGATGATCCCGGCTTGCGGGCCGCCGAACAGCTTGTCGCCACTGAAGGTGATGAGGTCAGCTCCATCGGCGATGGCCTGCACTGCGGCAGGTTCGCCCGCCAACCACGCAGGCGGCGCACCCTTCATCCACGGCACGGTCGCGTCGATCAATCCGCTGCCGATGTCGGCCACCACCGGCACGTCGAGTGTCGCCAGCTCCGCGATCGACGTCTCTTCGACGAAGCCCTCGACGCGATAGTTGCTCGGGTGCACCTTCAACACCATCGCCGCGTCGACATTCGGACGGGCGATCGCTGACTCGTAGTCGCGCAGTCGCGTTCGATTCGTCGTCCCCACGTCGACGAGCCGGGCCCCCGACTGTTCCATCACTTCGGGGACTCGGAACGACCCACCGATCTCGACACTCTCGCCACGGCTGACCGGGACGTCACGCCCCTCCGCCAAGGCTGCAACGACAAGCAGCACGGCTGCCGCATTGTTGTTGACGACCATCGCCGCTTCGGCGCCACAGAGCCGCGCAAAGAGTTGCCCGACCGCTGCCTGGCGCGAGCCTCGTCGGCCGGTGCTCAGATCGAATTCGACGGTCTGCGCAGCGGCATCCTGATGATGCGCCAGAGGCGCCCGACCGAGGTTGGTGT
This sequence comes from Ilumatobacter sp., assembly GCA_029263275.1. Taxonomy (GTDB): domain Bacteria; phylum Actinomycetota; class Acidimicrobiia; order Acidimicrobiales; family Ilumatobacteraceae; genus Ilumatobacter_A. Next base: position 10,236 of record JAJCXU010000132.1, on the reverse strand, counting down.
GCAGCAGCACCCCGGTGGCATTGATCACGGGAGTGAGCAGCGTGCGGCGAAAGTCGTCGGCGCGGCGCGATGCCGAATCGGGGTCACCGGCGTCGATCGCGGCGCGGGCGATGTCGACGCAGATCGGATGTGGCAATCCGCTGGAAGTCAGCGAGCGAGCGAGCTTGTCCACCGACGGTGGACGCGAGGGCGCAGTCATGTGCCGCCCCCGGGGAAGAACAGTCGAGTTGCCACGAAACGCAGCCTAGGAGCCACCGAGAAACTCTGCCTGCACGGAGTCGGCGCCCGTTCTATCGTCTGCCCATGGCAGTGCTCCAGCTCGATCCTGATATCGCGAGCCACGTCGAATTGTTCAGCGAGATCCGCCTCCTAGCGCTCTGCACCGACCCGGCCGCATTCGGATCCACGTACGAGCGGGAAGCCGCATTCGACGAAGCCGACTGGCGCGCTCGTCTCGCGAGCTTCGCGGGGCGTCCCGGCGCGGTCTTCGCGCTCGATTCATCGGCAGACGGTGGACGGCAGATCGAGCTGGTCGGCCCACTGATTGGCGTGGTGGGCGTCGGGCTCCCGGAGCCTGGCGACGCGGCGATCTGGGGCATGTGGGTCGCTCCCGACGGCAGACGCCGCGGTGCCGCCGGGCAACTCCTCGACGCCGCCGAGCGGTGGGCGGCCGACTCGAGTGCAGACACCGCGACGCTCTGGGTCCACCGCACCAACGACGCGGCGAAAGCCGTGTATCAAGGCCGCGGCTACTCCTTGGTCGAAGGGGAGGATCTTCCGACCGAGGCCCCTCCGGAGTGCAATGACGAGATCTGCATGCGGCTGCGCCTCGCGTTGGCCTGACGGAACCGCCCGCCCCACGGGCCTCACTCACAACGATCGCGCCGGAACACCGGTCGTGTTTGACGTGCGGCGCGGCGCGGTGTTCTACGCTGCATCGCCGTGAGTGCACTCCCCGTCCCGATCGTTCAGCTCGATGCCGACCTACCGTTGCCGGCCTACGCCCACGACGGCGATGCCGGTCTCGACCTGTATGCCGCCGAGGAGGCCACGCTCGCCGCAGGCGGCGGACGCGGGTTGATCCCGACCGGCATCTCGATCGCAATTCCCAAGGGCTATGGCGGCTTCGTCCTCCCGCGCAGCGGCATGGCACTCAAGCACGGCATCAGCGTGGTGAACGCCCCGGGCCTCATCGATGCCGCATACCGCGGCGAGATCAAGGTCATCTTGATCAACACCGATCCTGAGACCGCCTATGAAATCTCACGCGGGGATCGTGTTGCCCAGCTGGTCATCCAGAAGGTCGAGCAGGTCGAGTGGCAAGTCGGCGACAACCTCGACGGTGACGACCGCGGCGGCGGATTCGGCCACTCCGGAACCTGACCGCAGGGTCTGCTCTCAACCCCACGCGAAGACAGGTTGTTCGAAGTCGGCAACCCGACACTCGTCGCCGGTCCGCCCTTCGAGGCCGACCCATCGGAACTGCACGAGCACCGCGCCCGTCGGGGCATGGATCAGATCGCCGCTGAGCGGAACCTGCACAACCGGGCGATCGCTCTCAGGGATCGACACGAATCGCGGCGAATCGTCGCGAGACAACTCGTGAAGCCCGATTCGGTACGCGGCAAGCACCTCGTCCGGGCTGGGATCGAGTTCGAGGCCGGAACCGCCCCACACCACGACCGGCGTCATGATGTAGCCCGATCGAGTCGCGTAGTCATCGAGGACACCGAGCACTGCCCCTTCACCGAGATCGACCCCAACCTCTTCGTGGGTCTCGCGGAGCGCCGCATCGATCACGGTCTCGCCAGCATCGAGCCGACCGCCTGGCAACGCCCACTGCGCCGAATGTGACCGCAACCGGGCAGCCCGGCGACACAGCACGAACGCAGCCCCGCCAGCCACCCCGTTCATGTGCCCATCGATCTCGGCATCGAGACCCTTCGTGCCAGTCGGGACCTTCGCCATGCCCGCTTCATCGGCAGGGTGCGGGTCGACCCGATCTGAGCCCGGCTCAGAGTCGACGAGCAAGATCGCCACCGCTGCATGACGACGACCGTCGAGTGGCAACTCTCGGCGTTGGTGTGTTCCGAGGTTCTCCTCGATCTGCGCCCGCAACTGCTCGTCATACGTCATCATCGCCACCAGCATCGCCGATCACGTCGCTCGGGGACGAGGTCGCGGCACGACGCCGATGACCGATCGCTACCGTGCTGGTCGTGGCACTCCATGCTCTACACAACGACGATCTCGGCTACGAGACCAACTGTTACGTCTGTGAGCAGCGCAACGAACAGGGCCTACAGATCCCGTTCTTCCACGACACCGAACGCGACATCGTGACCGCAGAGTTCAGTCTGTCCGACGCCTTCAGTGGCGCGCCCACCCTGGTCCACGGTGGGGTGAGTCTCGCGGTGCTCGATGAGGCGATGGCCTGGGCCTGCATCGCGATCGGTCGGCAGTGGGCGGTCACGAGCGAGACCTCGACGCGCTTCGACCGCGCGGTGTATGTCGACAAGCCGCATCGAGTCGAGGCCGAAATCGTCGAGCAGTCTGACACCGAAATCGTCACCACCGGCCGCATCGTCGACCTCAAGGGTCGCGTGCGCGCTCAATCACGCGCCACCTTCACCGTGCTGGGCGAAGCGCAACTCAAGCGTGCCGCCGGCGAAACCGGCGAAACCATCGATCCCTCGATGCACCTCGACTGACACACCCCATCACTTCCGCCCCACATCTCCACCCGAAATTCGATACGAACGTGCCCTCTGGGGGCGCCCTCGGCACGAATTTCGGAGACGGTTGGGCCCGCGCCCCGAAATTTGATGTGAGAGTGCCCTCCACGGGCATCCTCGACGCGAATTTCGGAAGAAGCGTGTGGGGTGGGGGGCGGGTGGTTAACCGCGGTAGGCGTGGGTGATGGGAAGTCGGCGATCTTTGCCGAAGGCCTTGTTGGTGACGCGCACTCCGGGCGGGCACTGCCGCCGCTTGTATTCGGCGATGTCGACCAAGCGCGTGATGCGCCGGACCATCGCCGCGTCGTGACCGAGCTCGATGATCTCGGTGGCCGTGCGGTCTTGTTCGACGTAGAGCTCAAGGATCGGGTCGAGCACCTCGTACGGCGGCAGCGAGTCATCGTCGCGCTGGTCGGGGCGGAGCTCGGCCGATGGCGGCTTGGTGATGACATCAACCGGAATGACCTCGCGGCCAGCGGCATCGTTGACGTAACGACACAAGTCGTAGACGCGGAGCTTGAGGACGTCTTTGATCATGGCGTACCCACCGACCGAGTCGCCGTAGATCGTGAAGTACCCGACCGCCATCTCGCTCTTGTTGCCCGTGGTGAGGACCATCCAGCCGAACTCGTTCGAGAGCGCCATCAGTAGTTGACCGCGGCAACGGCTCTGGATGTTCTCGTAGGTGAGGCCGACTTCCCGACCTTCGAACGCACTGGCCAGCATCGCCTGATACGCCGTGAACGCTGGCTCGATCGAGATCGTGCGCAGTTCGATGCCCAAGTTCTCGGCGAGCAGGACAGCGTCGCTCTTCGAGTGATCGCTCGAGTAGCGCGACGGCATCGACACGCCGTGCACGTGCTCGGGACCCAACGCGTCGGCGGCGATACACGCAACGATCGTCGAGTCGACACCGCCGGAGAGGCCGATGACGACATCGCTGAACCCATTCTTGCGGCAGTAGTCACGAGTGCCGAGCACGAGCGCGTCGTACAACTCCTTGTCGGTGCCGAGCGGCTCCGCGACCGGTGCGGCAAGTGGTTCGCTCGACGTAGCGGGCCGGCGGGGCACCGCCGAGACGTCAACCGTTGGCAGCAGTGCCTCGGTGGCGCGACCACGGGGATCGAGCAGCCGCTTGCGATAGACGGGCGGCACCGGCACGTCGACGATCATCAGGTCTTCGACGAATTGCGGAGCGCGGGCCAGCAATGCACCTTCGTGATCCATCACGAAGGAACCGCCGTCGAACACCAACTCGTCCTGGCCGCCGACCTGATTGACGTAGACAACGGCGCAGTGTGAGTCCGCCGCCCGCGTCGACACCAACTGCTCGCGCACGAGATCCTTCTCGGCGCGAAACGGTGAGCCGTTGATGTTGATGTTGACCTCCGCACCGGCAGCCGCCTGCTCCGCGAGGGGGCCGAACGGACTCCAGATGTCTTCACAGATCGAGATCCCGACCTTCACACCGCCGATGACGAACAGCTCGAGCGGGTCGGATTCATAGCCCGCCACGAAGTACCGCTGTTCGTCGAACACGGCATTGTTCGGCAACAAACGCTTGTGGTAGATCCCGATGATCTCGCCGCCTGCGCACACCGCGGCAGCGTTGTAGAGGTCGCGATCCTGATCCACGAACCCGACCACAGCGACGCACTCACCGGTCTGCGCCGCGAACGTGTCGAGCGCTGCTCGATTGTCGGCGACGAATCCCGGCTTCAGCACGAGGTCCTCGGGCGGGTACCCGGTGGTCGCCAGTTCGGGGAACGCAACGACATCGCAGCCCGCGGCAGCGGCGGCGTTGTAGGACTCGACCAGCTTGGCGAGGTTGCCGTCGAAATCACCGACGGTGGGGTTCAGTTGGGCAAGGGCGACACGCAAGACCGTCACGACATCAGGCTACTCGCCGGGGGATCGGCGCCTTGCCGCAGAAAATCCCGAGAAATTGCACCAAAAGCGGCGTTTTCGCTCAAGAATCCGCAGCCCGATCTGACAGTATTGGGCAAGTGCGTTGGAAGAGTGTGGCGATCGTCGGGGTGATGCTCGTCGGCGCGTGCACCCCCGGAGAGGGTCCCGACTCGATCCCGCTGCCCACTTCGGCCGACACAACGACCACATCGACAACGTCCACCACCACGACGACGACCACGACCACGACCACGACGCTGGTCCCACCGCGGTTGACCGCGACGATCAAGCGCACCACCGACGGGGTGCCCCACATCTCTGGGCCGAACCTCGAGAGTGTCGCGTACGGGCAAGGCTGGGTCAGCGGCGAAGACCACGGTTGCACGCTGATCGACCAGATCATCAAGGTGTACGGCCTCCGATCCGATGTCCTCGGCCCGGGGAGCGACGGAGAGAACGTCGAGAGCGACTTCGCCTGGCGTGCGATCGACATTGTCGGAACCGCGACGGCCGACTATGACGCGGCGTCGGACAAGGTCGTCGAACAGTTCGAGGCATTCACCGAAGGCTGGAACGACCAGCTCGCAGACGCCGGATCCGACGGTCTCGTCGGCTGGTGCAACGGTGCCGAATGGGTGCGGCCGATCCAGCCCGTCGAGGTCTACGTCTACGCCCGCTCGCTGGCGCTGCTGGCAAGCAGCGCTCGATTCGCGGACTTCATCCCGACTGCGCAACCACCGCAGCCTGAGGAACCACTCAGCTTCGCCCCCCGCTCGCCCGTCGACGACTCCCCCGCCCCCGACTTCACGGCGCTCGAGCCGCTCGATGTCGGCAGCAACGGTTGGGCAGTCGGCAGCGACCGCACCGAAACCGGCACCGGTGGGCTCCTCGTCGCCAACCCGCACTTCCCCTGGGAAGGCGAGTTGCGATTCGCCGAGACCCACCTCACCATCGGCGACGAGATCGACATCTACGGCGCCCAACTGCTCGGCGTGCCCGGCATTGGCATCGGGTTCACCGAAGGGGTCGCCTGGACGCACACCGTGTCCGCCGGCAAGCGGCTCACCGCCTACCTGCTCACGCTCGATCCCGAGTCGCCCACGAGTTACCTCGTCGATGGCGAATCACGACCGATGACCTCGATCGATCACACGATTTCGATTCTTCGGGCTGACGGCACCGTCGACGAAGAAACCCGCACGTTGTGGAGCAGTGAGTACGGCCCGATCGTCGACTTCCCCGGCCTCGGCTGGACTGACAGCCTCGTGCTGAGCTTCCGCGACGCAAACATCAACAACAACGAGTTCATCGACCAATACCTCGACATGATCTCGGTGCAGAGCATGGACGACCTGCAGGCTGTGCACGCCAAACATCAGGGTGTTCCGCTCTTCAACACCGTCGCCACCGGTGCCGACGGGCGGGTCTGGTACGCCGACACCGCGGCCACCCCCAACCTCTCTGATGAGGCCGAACAACTCTTCGTCGACAAGCTGTTCACCGACCCGATCACCCAGATTGCCTACGACAACGGCGTCGTGCTGCTCGACGGGTCCGACAGTCGATTCACCTGGGAAGTCGTTCCGGGCGCTCGCGACGACGGTTTGGTGCCCTACGCCGACATGCCGATGGTCGAACGCACCGACTACGTCTTCAACGCGAACGACAGCTTCTGGGTACCGAGCGATGAGTTCACGCTCGACGGATCGTTCTCCATCCTGCACGGCGAGCAGAACTCACCGCTCAGCATGCGGACCCGGCAGAACGCTGCGGTGCTGGCCGCCGACAATCGGACCGGCCTCGCTGGCGACGACGGCAACTTCTCGGGGATCGAACTGCGCGATGCCGTGTTCGACAACACCGGGCACGCCGCCGAACTGCTGCTCGATGCCGCGGTCGCCGCGTGTTCCCTCACGCCGGTGTTCAAGGTCGGCGAATTGTTGGCCGCCGACGAGACCGTTGCACTGCCCGCCGAACTCGTCGACCTCACTCCGGCCTGCAGCATCCTGGCGCGCTGGGATGGTCGCTACGACCTCGATCGAGCCGGCCCGCTGTTGTGGCGCGAGGTGCTCAACCGATTCAGCAACGACGAGCGCACCAGAACCGGCACGCTCTTCTCCGATGAGTTCGACCCACTGCGGCCGACTCTCTCTCCTGCCGTGCCCGCGGAAGACTCCACCCCACTGCTGGCCGCATTGGCACGAGCGGTGCAGACGCTGACCAAGGCTGGCTTCCACCTCGATTCAACCCTCGGCGCCGCACAGTTCACTGAGCGGTCGGGCACTCGGATCCCCATCCATGGCGGCACTGGCGTCGACGGCGTCACCAACGTGGTGCAATGGAGCGGCTCGGGTTCGAGCACGGAGCCGGCACCAACCCGGGGCGACTCCGTGGCGCCGGACAGCGCACTACGTGGCGAGGGTTTCCCGGTCAACTACGGCAGCAGCTTCGTGATGACCGTCGACTACACCGGCGACCAGGTCCAAGCGTGGGCCATCCTCACCTATGGACAGACCGGCGATCGCGAGTCGCCCTGGTTCGAGGAGCAGACGACTCGATTCAGCGAGAAGAACTGGCGCGAGGTCGCGTTCACCGCCGAACAGATCGCAGCTGACCCGAATCTGACCGAGCACATTCTCGAAGTGCGCTGAACGCGAACCGGTCACCGACCGGTTCTACAGCGAGCTGAGAACCCGCAATAGTTCACGCGCCGTTCACAGACGAGCAACGGCAACGCAACGACCCGCTGCAACGATGCGGCACGTTCACGGTCTCGCCGTATCCTTGGCGTGCCCACCAACAACAAGATTTGAGGACAGCAGTGGCTATCAAGGCTGAGTACATCTGGATCGACGGCAGTGAGCCGACTCCACAACTCCGTTCCAAGACCAAGGTCGTGTCAGATGACAACGGCACCGATCTCGCCGACATGCCCGTCTGGGGCTTCGACGGCTCGTCGACCAACCAGGCAACGGGCGACAAGAGCGACTGCGTGCTCAAGCCCGCTCGTGTGTTCCCCGACCCGATCCGTGGCGGCGACAACGTGCTCGTCATGTGTGAAGTCATGCTGGTCGACGGCAAGGCTCACCCGACCAACACTCGTGCAGCTGCAGCCCGCACCGCGAAGAAGTACAAGAAGCACGAGCCGATGTTCGGTATCGAGCAGGAATACACGATGCTCAAGCCAAACGGCAACCCGCTGGGCTTCCCCGACGACGGCTTCCCCGCTCCGCAGGGTCCGTACTACTGCGGCGTCGGCGAAATTGCCATCACCGGTCGCGACATCGCCGAAGACCACATGGATGCCTGCCTCGCCGCCGGCGTCACGATCTCGGGCATCAACGCCGAGGTCATGCCTGGCCAGTGGGAATTCCAAGTCGGCCCGGTCGGCCTGCTCGAGGTTTCTGACGAGCTCTGGATCGGCCGCTACCTCCTCCACCGCATCGCTGAGGACTACGGCGTGGTCATCAACATCGACGCCAAGCCCGTCAAGGGCGACTGGAACGGCGCTGGCGCCCACACCAACTTCTCCACCAAGGAGATGCGTGAAGACGGTGGCATGAAGTACATCGAGGCCGGCTGCAAGGCCCTCGGGCAGAAGGCTGCACTCCACATCGCCAACTACGGCGACGGCGTGGAAGAGCGCCTCACCGGAGCTCACGAGACCCAGCGTCACGACCAGTTCAGCTACGGCGTGTCCGACCGCGGCGCATCGATCCGCATTCCGTGGCAGTGCGCCATCGACAAGAAGGGCTACCTCGAAGATCGTCGCCCGAACGGCAACATCGACCCCTACGTCGTCGCCCGCCTCATGGTCGACACCATCTGCGGCGCAATGAAGTAGTTCCGAACCAGATCGCCTGATCTGATTCGAACAATGAAATTGAAGACCTGAACGGCAACGTGGCTGACGGGGTGGGGGCGCCAAGCTTCTACCCCGTCGCCATTTTTCACTGAATCTGAGAGACTGAACTTGTGACTATTGAGCAACAACGCGAATACGTCTTGCGTTCGGTGGAAGAGCGCGGGGTTCGCCTCGTTCGGTTGTGGTTCACCGATGTGCTCGGCAACTTGAAGAGCCTGGCCATTTCTCCGGCCGAACTCGACAACGCGCTCACCGACGGCATGACCTTCGACGGCTCGTCGATCGACGGATTCTCGCGAGTGCAAGAATCCGACGTCCTCGCCATCCCCGATCCCGACACGTTCGAGATCGTCCCGTGGGGCGACCCGAAAGCGCCCGAAGCCCGTGTCTTCTGCGACATCCACAATCTGGACGGGACCCCGTTCGCCGGCGACCCACGGCAGGTGCTGCGCCGCCACATGAAGGCAGCGCACGAGATGGGCCTCACCTTCTACGTGGCCCCCGACATCGAGTTCTTCTACTTCGAGCCCCTCACGCCGGGCGAAGCGCCCGTACCCATCGATCAGGGCGGATTCTTCGACCTGACCACCAACGACGTCACTGGCGAACTTCGCAAGCGCACGATTCGCACGCTCGAACAGATGGGGATTCCCGTGGAGTACAGCTTCCACGAGGACGCACCCGGGCAGCAGGAGATCGACCTCCGCCACACGGACGCCCTCACCATGGCGGACAGTGTCATGACCTTCCGGCTCGCGGTCCGCGAGATCGCCGGCCGCAACAACGCACACGCCACCTTCATGCCGAAGCCGCTCGAAGGCGTACAGGGCTCCGGCATGCACGTGCACCTCTCGCTGTTCGAAGGCGCCGAGAACGCCTTCTTCGACGCTGCTGACCCCTACAACCTGTCGACGAAGGCGAAGTCCTTCATGGCTGGGTTGCTGCGCCACGCACCTGAGATCACGGCGGTCACCAACCAAACCGTCAACAGCTACAAACGACTGGTCCCCGGCTTCGAAGCCCCGGTCCACCTCAGCTGGGCACGCAACAACCGCAGCGGTCTCATCCGTGTGCCCATCACCAAGAACGACAACCCACTGGCCACGCGACTCGAGTACCGCTCCCCTGACCCAGCATGCAATCCGTACCTTGCATTCAGTCTGATGCTGGCCGCCGGAATGAAGGGCATCGAAGAGGGCTACGAGTTGCCTGACGAGGCAGACGCCAACCTGTTCGAGATCGGCGATGACGTGCTCAAGCAACGTGGCATCGGGCAGCTGCCCGAGTCACTGGCCGCTGCGCTCGAAATGATGGAGAAGTCCACGCTCGCGCGAGAAGCACTCGGCGAACACATCTACGAGTGGTTCCTCCGCAGCAAGCGCATCGAATGGCGCGGGTACAAGACCCACGTCAGCGCCTTCGAACGAGATCGGTACTTGACGTCGTTGTGAGTGAACGCAGCCAGATGCTTCTGGTCTTCCCCGACCCGGCGCCACCCGAGTTGGCGCGCACGCTCGACCTCGGCGGTTCGTCGTGGAAGGCCGTCGCCACCCCCGGCGACGCTGGCGAGCACGAGCCCGATTCCGGCTGGGCAGGTGCCATTGTCGACACCACCGCCGACCCAGAGGGGGCCTGGGCGTTTCTTCGGTCCATTCGGAAACGGGCAGACGAGCAACTCCCCGTGATCGCGCTCATCGGTGGCGCTCAGCTCGCCGAACTCGAACACCG
>JAJCXU010000131.1 GCA_029263275.1 Ilumatobacter sp. | reverse complement strand
TCTTGGCCGAACATCCGCTCGACGGTGCGGAAGTAGTAGGGCAGGTTGTCTTCGGTGAGGAGGTTGACCAGCAGGGCGCTGCGCACTTCGGGCGTCAGCTTGGCGCCGGCGAGGTCGGCGTCTTCAGGACTCCAGACATGGCCTTCCACGTGGTCGCGTCCCCGACTGTACGGCACGTACTCATGCGGGAACCACTCTTTGGTGGTCTCCAAATGCCGTTCGAGCAGCCGCTCGACGTCGGGAGTGATGGCGTGGAGGATTTCCTGCTCGTTCACGGGGCGCAGCCTACCGACCGGTAGGTAGCTTGGCGAACCAGGCCGGTGATCTTGTCGGTGATCTTGTTAGTGATCTTGTCGGTGAGCTCGCGGCCGCGCTCGGCTGGGCGTGACACCGGCAGCGTCGATGCTGGCTACCGTTCGGGGCGTGACCGTCGAACAGCACCGGACGACAGATGGCTGACGCGACACCGCGTGTCGACCAATGGTTGTGGTCGGTCCGGATCACCAAGACCCGTGCTGAAGCAGCTGAATTGTGTCGCTCAGGTCACGTGCAGGTCAACGGCAAGACGGTCAAGCCGGCTGCCAAGCTCGCCGTGGGCGATCGCATCGAGACCCGGGTCCATCAGCTCGAGCGGATCGTCGTCGTGACGCGGTTGATCAGCAAGCGTGTCGGGGCCGCTGTGGCCGTCGAGTGCTTCGACGATCACAGCCCGCCGCCACCGGAGCGGATGCTCGCGCCGCCGGTGTTCGAACGCGACCGTGGAGCGGGTCGTCCGACGAAGCGTGACCGGCGACGCCTCGACGAGCTCCGCGGACGGAATCGACGGCCGCAGCGTTGAGAGCGGAGCGTCGCGACCTGCACGAGGTTCGTCCGCATGGGCAGACTCAGAGGAGGCGTCGTCGCGGCCATTGTTGCCGTGCCGGCGGTCGTTGTCGGTACCACAGCGGATGAAGTGGCCAGCGCCACCTCGGCGAGCGTGGTGTTCAATGAGATCTACTACCACCCGATTGATGACAACCCCAACGGTGAGTTCTTCGAACTGTTCAACAAGGGTGCCGGCGCGGTTGACCTGAGCGGCTGGTGCGTCGACGGCATCAAGTACTGCTTCCCTGCGGGATCGTCCATTCCCGGGGGCGGGTTCATCGCCATCGGTTCCGGTGAATACAGCGGTGCACTCTCCAATGGTGGCGAGGATCTCACGCTGCTCGACGCTGATGAGAACGTGATCGATTTCGTCGAATACGACGACAAGAAGGATTGGCCGGCGTGGGCTGATGGTGACGGGCATTCCCTGCAGCGGCTCGACGTCAACTCCGACGCTGACAATTCTGGCAACTGGCGCTCGGACCCGCCGACGCCATGGGGGCACAGTGTCGTACGCAGCGCTCCGATGCCCGTGTGGTCGAAGGTCAAGCACAATGCTTCGCCGGCGGCGGGAGCGGCGGTCACCGTCACGGCGAAGGTCAAGAACGCCACGTCGGCCTCGATCACCTACGTCATCGACTTCGGGACGCCGGTCACCGTCAACGTTCCGATCGTCGACGGCAAGATCACCGCGACCATTCCCGGTCAAGCGGCCGGAAAGCTCATCCGCTACCGACTCAACGCGACATCGGCACAGAACGTGCTCGGCACGTGGCCGCGTCAGGGCGACGGAGCCACCTACACCGGCACAGTGGTCGCGAGCCCGTCGACCACTGACCTTCCCCGGTTCGAGTGGTTCATGCCCGACTTCGACTACAACGTCGCCGTCAAGGATCTGACCCTCACCGGAGACGACGGCTACCCAGCCGTGCTCGCCTACGACGGTGAGATCTTCGACAACACCAAAGTGCGCGTCAAGGGTCAAGTCTCGCGGTATCACCCCAAGAAGAAGTGGAAGTTCATCCTGGCTCCGGGACGCGAACTCGAAATCGACGGCTTGCTGCCTGAGAAGATCGATGAGTTCGCACTGCACTCCAACTGGAGCGACAAGTCGTTCGTGCGCGAGACGCTTGCGTCCGAAGCCTTCGAAGCTGCCGGTGTCGCGGTGTCACAGGCGTTCCCCGTGCAGCTCGAACGGAACAACCAGTTCTACGGCCTGTACACGTACGTCGAGCAACAGGACGGCACGTGGCGCGACCGCTGGAACCTCGACGAGAGCACCATCTACGAGGTGGGTGGCGGCAGCGTCTTCGGGCTGCTGGCCGCCAGCGACGCTCGGCTGAGTGAGTCAGCGCTGCGCCGAAAGTACGACAAGGAAACCAATGAGTTCGAGGACGACGCAAAACTTCGCGAGCTCATCGCCGTCTTGAATTCGACCAGTGGTGTTTCGCGCCGCAACTGGATTTACGACAACGTCGACGTGCCGTCCGTGGTCAACACGTTGGCGGCCAGCATGGCGTTCCAGCACCAGGACATCGGGCACAAGAACTACCGCCTCGTCCTCAACCAGCTCGGCAAGTGGACGACGATCCCCACCGACTTCGACCTGACGTTTGGCCATCGCGGTGAGATCAGCTGTGGCGCCACGTGCAACGCCGTGGGCATCGGGGGCGCATTCGAGCATCCCGGCGGCCCGCTGTTCGGCGCGTTCTTCTACGACGCCGAGTTGGTGCGTCTGGTGCGCCAGCGGCTGCGCACGATCACCGAAGAGATTCTGCGTGATGGCGGGCTGCAGGCTCGCGTGATCCAGCTGCGCGATCTGACCGCCGACGAGGCACTGCGCGATCGTGCGGTCTGGGGCACCTATGGGCACCAGAAGGCGCCGGCGGCCGACGCCAACGACATCATCGATCGCTTCATCACCCCTCAGATCTCGCGCCTGCTCGGCACGATGGTCCGTCAGGGCCGCGTCGCATCGACCAGCGGCCCGAAGACGCCGCGGCTTGCGATCACCAGTGTCGAGTACAACGAGAACGGGATCATTGCCCCGCACTTCTACTTGCAGAATCTCGAGGGTGTCCCTGTCGACATCAGCTCCTACGAGATCGAGGAACTCGAGTACAAGGTGCCGGGTGGCACGATCTTGCAGCCCGGTCAGTTCTTCGTTGCGTTCAACAAGGATGCGGGTGCGGTGGCACCATTCTTCAGAACCCGCGTGCTCGGCGGCATCTTCGGTGAAGACCTCGATGATCTGGGCGACGGGTTCACGGTCAAGAACCGCGCCGGTGTCGTCGTTGCCTCGTGGACCAACTTGCCACCGGGCGAGTTGACCGAAATCACCGGGACGCCGAACAAGTCCGGAATCATCTCGCTCACCGCTGCCTCAGCAGCAGGCGGCGGATTCCTGCAAGTCGTCGACTGCGACACGAAGCCTGGCAAGACCTCGAACGTGAACACCGACGGTGCGTGGCAGGACCGGGCGGGGGCAGCAATTGTCCCCTTCGATG
>JAJCXU010000130.1 GCA_029263275.1 Ilumatobacter sp. | reverse complement strand
CGTCGTAGTCGAGGTCCGCGACGTCGCGGAGCACGACGGCCGCCTTGAAGTCGTCGCTGAGATCCCCGAGTGCTGCGTCGATGGCCAGCCGGTCAGCGATGGCGTCGACCCGCTTGGCCGCCATGGGGTCGACTTGTTCTTGCTCGCGGCGGTCGTCATCACCCGGGCGAACGGAGTGCAACGAGGGGCGCCGCTTGCGCTTACGAAGTTCGTCGAGCGATGCGTTGGTGGCGATCCGGTAGGCCCAGGTGCTGAACGCCGAGCGGCCGTCGAAGCGCGGCAGACTCCGCGAGATCTTGATCAGCGCCTCTTGGCATGCGTCGTCAGCGTCACTGGTTCCGCCAGTGACGCGTCGACAGACCGCGTAGATCCGGTCGTAGTGGCGCCGCAGCAGCTGGTCGAGCGCGTTGCGGTCGCCGCCTTGCGCTGCGCCGACGAGCTCGTCGTCCGACAGCGGTGCCATCAGACCAGCGCGATCTCGCCCAGGCGGCCGCTGAATGGACGGGCTTCACTGCAGTTGTTGGCCTCGCCGACTTGGCGGAGCAGGACGAGGACATGTCGAGTCGGGCTCGCGGGCACGTCCGAGACAATGGTGCCCGTCTCGGTGCTGAACTCGCGTGCGCCCAACTGGCGATCCCATCCGTCAAATGACGTGGGCAGGCTCTCGTCGGCCGATGTGTAGAACTCGATGATGTACGGGGCGGTCAGTGCGTTGACCGTGATCGCTTGTTGTGTTGGTGCGTCGAAGCTGACGACGAGCCCGACGCCGAACTTGCCGCCCATGAATTCGCCGTCGTAGCACGAGGTCCGCCAGAACGTCGAAGCGTCGCCGTCTGCGAGAGCGAGGATTGCCTCGTCGTCGTTCTCTTCTCCGTCGTCGCCGTCGGGGTCGTAGGCGTCGATCGAGGCGATACCGCTTGCTGCTGCAGCGGCGTCGTTGGCGGGAAGCCCGGGGGCATCTGCGCTGACACTGTTCACCGCGGCGGTGTTGTCGTCTGCGGGCGCTGCTTCGTCGGCCGGTGCTGGTTCGGCGCCCGCGGGGAGCACGGAGGTCGGTGCGCTGCCGTCGCCGTCGTCGGTGCCGAACTGCACGCTCATCCAGAGGATGACCGCAACGATGGTGGCGAGCAGTAGCAACCCGCCGATCACGGTGAGCGACGGTGTGTTGCTCTGCGCCATGCCCTTGGCCGGCTGGCCGCGCTGGGTTGCACCTGAGCTGGGTGTGCGGTCGCGTGGCCGCGGTGGCACGGCCTGGCGCGCGTTGGGGCTTGCCTGGACGGGCACGGAGCCGGTGATGCGCTCAGGCTCGCCGTGAATCTTGCGTTGCGGCGGCATCGCGGTGGTGGCCGCGTGGCGAGGATCGATCGGTACCTGACCGGTCCGACGAGTTCGGCCGGGAGTGGGGTCACGACGTGTCCCGGCTGGTGGAGACGGTGCTCGTGTGGCACGGCGCCGGTCGTCGGCGCGTCCATCGAGGTCTGAGGGAGCGCGCCGGAGTCGCCCCGCCGAGAACGGGGCGACCGGCGAATGTTCGTGTGGCGTGTCGTCGATGTCGGGTGGGCCTTCTGCGGCAGCGGCTTCGAGCGCGGCGACCAGATCGGCTCCGGTGGCGGGGCGGTGCACGGGATTGCGGGCCAGCAGCTGGTGGATGATCGTGACGAGGCTGGTCGGCAGCGTGGCACGCAGCCGGGTCAGGTCGGTGGGGTCGCGCTGCAACCGGGCGAGTGCGGTGTCGGCGTCGGTCTCGCCGAGGAACGGCACACGGCCAGCGAGGCATTCGTAGAGCACGAGGCCGAGTGAGTAGAGGTCGGCGCGACCGTCGAGCTTCTTGCCTCGGACCTGCTCGGGCGACAGGTACTTCGCTGTGCCCATCATGATGTTCTCGCTGGTGAGGTCGTCGCCTCCTGCGAGCGCTTTGGCGATGCCGAAGTCGGTGAGCAACACCCGCCCGTCGGGGGTGATCATGATGTTGCCGGGCTTGACGTCACGGTGCACGAAGTTGTTCTCGTGTGCGTGGTGGAGCGCCGCGGCGGTGCAGGCACCGATGTGCCCGGTGAGTTCAGGTGACAGGCGCTTCTGCGTGTCGAGCAGTTGGCGCAGGCTCTTGCCGTCGACCAACTGCATCACCACTGCTTGGCGGCCTTCGTGCTCGAACACGTCGTGGACGGCGACGATGTTCGGGTGATTCAAGCTGGCCGCGGCGATGGCCTCGCGGCGGAACCGTTCGGCCACGACTTCGTCGGAGGCAAGCATTGGTTTGAGCCACTTGACGGCGACCTTGCGGTCGAGGGTGAGGTCGACTGCCAGCCAGACTTCTGCCATCCCGCCCTGGGCCAGCCGTCGCTTGAGCTGATAGCGCTCAGCTATGAGCGTTTCGGCAGGAGGCGGGGCAGACATGATCGCTGTGAACGCTAGTGCTCTCGCCCGGTCCGTTCGGGGCAATGAATCGTGAACAGACCCGAGGGTCGAGGCGTCAGGAGACTTCGTGGAATGCTACGCCGATCGTCCCTCGTCCTCCGTGGGTGCCGATCACCGGACCGATTTCGCCAACGACGATCTCCCCGTCGTAGTACGGGCGGAGCATGTCGACGAACGCATCGACGTCGCTGCAGTCAGCGTGCAAGACCGCCAGGTTCTCCATGCGGCCTTCGAAGGTCTTCACCTTGTTGACGAGGTAGGCCAGCGCCTTGGAGCGCGTGCGTTGCTTGCCTTCCTGCTCGACGACGCCGTCGGCGACCTCGATGATCGGCTTGATCGACAATGCGGTGCCGAGCAGTGCTCGGGCGTTGCCGATGCGGCCACCCTTCTTCAAGTTGTCGAGCGTGTCGAGCGCACCGAACACGCGGGTGCGCTGGGCCAGTGACGTGGCGAGGGCTTCGACATCGTCGATCGACGCACCGTCGTGCCCGGCGCGGGCGCAGGCGAGAGCGATCGTGCCGAGACCGAGGGTGACCGTACGGCTGTCGACGACGCGCACGTCGAGGTCGATCGAATCATCGGACGCGATGGACCGGGCCGCGAGTTCTGCGCTCTGCATCGTCGCTGAGAGTGCACCGGACAGCGACACGACCACGACGCCCGCGGCGCCTTCGGCTGCAAGGTCGCGAAAGGCGGTCTCGAATTGACCGGGTGCCGGCGCGGCAGTTTCGGGCAGGGTGTCAGAGCTGACGCATCGCGTCCAGAACTCGGCGACGGTGAGTTGTTCGCGGTCGATGAACTCTTCGTCACCGAAGCGAATGCTCAGCGGGACGATGATGATGCCGAGTGCTTCGGCGACTTCGGCAGGCAGGTCACACGAGCTATCGGTGACGATGCGAACCACTCCCGCAGAAATGCTCGACTCGGACGTGCTGGACGATGCTTCACTCACGCGGGAAAGGCTACTCCGAAGGCTCGCCCTGATCTCTCCGACGGAGGAGTCGCACCATCACGATGAGCAAGGGAAGACGCACCTGCCGAATTGTCCCGGCAACTGGTCGAGCGCTACTCAGCCGTGCGACGTTTGCGCCAGTTCGCGAACCACCACGTGCCGAGCATCAACAGCAAGCCGCCGGTGAGCACCTGCCCGAGGCCAGTCAAGCTGTTCACTCGCGCGGTCAGCAAGATGGGTTCGCCGAGCGGTTCACCGAATGGGGTGAGGAGTTGAATGGACACGGGCGACGTGCCGTTTGATCGTGCGCGAACTGGAACCCGAATGTCGGTGCTGTCGTTGGCTCGCAGCGATATGACTCGATCGTTGTTCGGGAAGGTGAGCTTGGACGACGTGAGTCGCACGACGACCCGCAGTCGCTCGTCACCGTTGTTCGTGAGGCGCAGCGGAATGTTGTCTGATCGCCCGGTCATCGTGAAGGTGAAGGGCTCCGGAAGCGCCAAGGCCGACCTGATGGCGTTCGACTCGGCGGTGACCTCGTCGATCACCAAGGTCGCATCGCTGTCGTCGACACCGTTGGAGAGCAGGGCATCGAGTCGGTCGAGCCAGGCGGGGAGTCGCTCGTCGTTGTCGTTGAGCATTGACGCCGTGCTGGCGAGGCTGAGTTTGGTGGCGTCGATGCTCGTGAGACGGGCAGTGAGGTCGGGGCCAGCCACGTCAGGGAGCACGAGTGCCGTTCCACCCGGTGGGCGCTGAGTGTCTGTCGTACCGAGCAGTGCGGTGGGAGCGACGACGTCGATGTCAGGCGTGGTCGCCGCCATCGCGGTGAGGGCATTGATCAAACGAGGGTCCGGCGGTGCGAGGTCGTCGAGGCCGATGATCTTGCTGCGTTGGATGGTCCGGCCCTGGCTGCGGTGATCGAGAATGACCGCAGCCACGGTCTTGATCGCCCACTCCGTTGTGGTCGATCCGGAGAGCATCTCGTCGGCCTGCTCGGTCGAGAATTCGGCGCTCATCGGGTCGGTGAGCAGGATGGGGAGCGTGCCGCCGTCGGGCAGTTCGACGTCGATGAAACGATCGGTGTCAGGTTGTTCGCCTCCGACGAAGTCGTCGTACCGGTCCGGTGTCATCACGAGATAGCGCACGCCGAGCGTCCGCAG
>JAJCXU010000129.1 GCA_029263275.1 Ilumatobacter sp. | reverse complement strand
GAAGGCACCGGCCAAGAAGAAGACTGCTGCCAAGAAGAAGGCCGTCGGCTCCTCTGGGGTTCCGAAGGTCGCGACCAAGCGCGCGGCACGATCGAACTGACACAGATCGGTGGCGGCTCGGAGGCGGCTCGACGCCGAATTGGTACGGCGCGAACTCACGTCCAGTCGCACTGAAGCCCAACAGCTGATCGCCGCAAACCGCGTCTTGGTGAACGGATCGATCGCGGCCAAGTCGTCGCGCCAGGTCGCGCCGGCAGACGCGCTGGTCGTCTCAGGGCCACCCGCACGCTTCGTCGGGCGGGGTGCGGAGAAGCTCGAAGGCGCGCTGACCCACTTCGGCCTCGACGTCGCGGGCCTCCGCGCGCTCGATGCGGGCGCGTCCACCGGTGGCTTCACCGACTGCCTGTTGCAGCGCGGAGCTCGCGAAGTGGTGGCGCTCGACGTCGGCCATGGCCAATTGCATGAGCGTCTGCGTGCCGACGAACGAGTGATCAACATGGAGCGGACCAACGTTCGTCACATCACCGCAGCCGACATCGGTGGGCCGGTCGACCTCGTCGTGGGCGATCTCTCGTTCATTTCGTTGGCCCTGGTCATTCCGGCCTTGGCGTCGGTGTGCCAACCTGAAGCTCCCATGATCCTGCTCGTCAAACCCCAGTTCGAAGCGGGTCGCTCAGAAGTGAGCAAAGGCCGCGGCATCATCACCGACCCAGCGATCCACGAACGGGTCCAAGTCGAGGTCGCCGACGCCTTTGCCGACAACGGGTGCACCGTGCACGGCTGGACCACGTCGCCCATCACTGGAGCCGACGGCAATGTCGAGTTCCTGGTCAGTGCAACGGCACCAGCGCAGCCGTTGACGGAGCCACAGCGATGAGCGGCGTTGCCCTGGTCGCACACCATGAACGCGACACCGCACGTGTTCACGCTGTGCGCTCAGCATCGTGGTGTGCCGAGCATCAGCAAGCATTCTGGATGCCACATCAGGACGCCGAGGCACTCGACATGGCAGACCATGGCGATGACCGCCCGATTGCCGAGGCCGACATCGTGTTGAGCTTGGGCGGCGATGGCACGATGCTTCGGTCCGTTCGACTGCTCGACGGGGCCCCGATTCCGGTGATCGGGGTCAATCTGGGCTCGCTCGGGTACCTGACCGAAATCGAGCCTGATGCGCTCGAATCGTCGCTGGCCTCGTTCTTCGCCGGGCGTGAGTCGGGGGAGTGGCACATCGATGATCGGATGATGCTCGATGTCTCGGTCAACGGCGCTCACGCCGGTCGCGCCCTGAACGAGGCAGTGATCGAGAAGAGCAAGTCGGGTCATACCGTCCGTTTGCTCGCACGCATCGATGGCGAACCGTTCACGCACTACGCGGCTGACGGACTCATCGTTGCCACCCCAACCGGGTCCACCGCGTACTCGCTGTCCGCTCGCGGGCCGGTCGTGTCGCCCCGCCACCGAGCCGTCTTGCTCACCCCCGTGTCTCCGCACATGCTGTTCGACCGCTCGCTGGTACTCGACCCAAGCGAGGTCGTCGAGATCGAGGTGTCAGGGCATCGTCGTGCCGAAGTGGCCATCGACGGTCAGCCGACTGCCACGCTCGACGACGGTGATGTGGTCTGCTGTGTCCCGTCGCCAGCGACCGCCAACTTCGTTCGCTTCGGCGCGTACCGCTATCACCAGATTCTCAAGGCGAACTTCGGGCTCACCGATCGCTAAGTCGAACAAAAGTTCGATTCGATGCGCAACTCTGTGACTGCGGGTTGCAATACTTGTTGGTGTGTTGACCGAACTCCAGATCGAGAACCTGGGTGTGATCGAGCGGCTCGAGTTGATGCTCGGGCCAGGGCTCACCGCGCTCACCGGCGAAACCGGGGCCGGCAAGACCATGCTCGTCGACGCGATCGAGCTGCTGGTCGGTGGCCGGGCCGACGCGGCAATGGTTCGCCACGGATCGGCTGAAGCGCGAGTCGACGGCCGTTTCGTCTCCGCTGATGGCACGGAAACCATCCTCAGCCGCGTCATTCCGGCTGACGGCCGCTCGCGTGCCTACGTCAACGGTCGCCTGGCCACGGTGTCGCTGTTGGCAGAGTCGGCGGCCGATGCGGTCGATCTCCATGGGCAGCATGCGCACCAGAATCTGCTGTCGGTGTCGACGCAGCGTGCAGCACTCGACGAATACGGCAATGTCGATCTCAGCGTGCTGGCCGCGGCACGAGGTCGCCTGGCTGAGATCGACGCGGCGCTTGCCACGTTGGGCGGCGACGAACGAGCACGAGCGCGCGAGATCGATCTGCTCCGTTACCAAGTCGCTGAACTCGACGCAGCCAACGTTGTTGATCCCGGTGAAGACGCAGTGCTCGACACCGAAGAGTCGGTGCTCGCCGACGCAGCGGCACACCGGACTGCTGGGGCCAGCGCGTACGCCCTTCTCGCCGACGATGGCGGCGCTCGTGATGTGGTCGGTCAGGCGCTCGCCGCCGTCGACGGGAGGTCGCCGTACGCAGCGCAGGCCGCGCGGCTGCACGAGTTGCTCGCCGAAGTCGATGATCTCGTTGCGGAACTTCGTGACATCTCCGACGGCATCGATGAATCGCCCGACCGTCTCGCCGAGCTTCGAGAGCGCCGTCAGGCACTCAACGACCTGCAACGTAAGTACGGCGACGACCTGTCAGCGGTGATGTCCTTCCACGCGGAAGCTGAGGATCGGCTCCGCGAACTCGAGAGCTTCGACGCACGTGCCGCGGTGCTCGACGCGGAACGCCAGTCGGTACTCGCTGATGAACGTGTCGCAGCCGAGGCGGTCGGGCGTGCTCGCAGGGCAGCGGCACCCAAGCTGGCCGCAGCGGTGCAGAAGCGACTTCGAACGCTGGCCATGCCCAACGCGGCGGTTGCCGTCGAGGTTGGTGAACACGTCGATGATCACCCTGGCGACCGGGTGCAATTCCTGCTTGCTGCGAACCCAGGCTCGCCGATGTTGCCGCTTACGCGTGTCGCTTCGGGCGGTGAGCTCGCTCGGGCGATGCTCGCGTTGCGTCTGGTGATGTCAGCCGCCACGGGCGCCCGCGGGCACGACACGTTGGTGTTCGACGAGGTCGATGCCGGAATCGGCGGTGAGGCAGCCCAGGCGGTCGGCGATGCGCTCGCTGCACTCGGACGCCATCATCAGGTCCTGGTCGTCACCCATCTGGCCCAGGTCGCAGCGGTCTCGAATGCGCAGGTGTCGGTGTCGAAGAGGGTCAAGAAAGGCGCGACCTTTGCCAGCGCACGGCGTCTCCAAGAAGATGAGCGCATTGACGAAATCGCCCGGATGTTGTCGGGTTCGTCGTCCGAATCAGCTCGCGACCATGCACGCGAGCTGCTTGCCGAACTACCTGTATGAAATTTGAGCCGCAACGCGGTAGGGTGAGATCCCGTCGTGTTGTTGTCTGACGGAGGTCTGAAATGCCCAAGCACATTTTCGTGACGGGAGGCGTCGCCAGCTCTCTCGGCAAAGGCCTCACCGCCTCCTCACTCGGTCGTCTGCTCAAGCACCGCGGTTACCGCGTCACGATGCAGAAGCTCGACCCGTACATCAACATCGACCCGGGGACGATGAACCCCTTTGAGCACGGAGAAGTGTTCGTCACCGACGATGGCGGTGAGACCGACCTCGACCTCGGCCACTACGAACGATTCATCGACGAGAGCCTCTCGCGCAACTCGAACGCCACGACTGGCTCGATCTACCAGGCCGTGCTGGCCGCCGAACGGCGTGGCGACTACCTCGGCAAGACCGTGCAGGTCATCCCGCACATCACCGACGAGATCAAACGCCGCGTCGAGCGTGTTGCCCGCAACGACGTCGACATCGTCATCACCGAAGTCGGCGGCACCGTTGGCGACATCGAGATCCTCCCGTTCCTCGAATCGATTCGCCAGTTCCGCAACATGGTGGGCCGCGACAACGTCTGCTACATCCACGTCACACTCGTTCCCTTCATCGGCCCCGCCGGTGAGCAGAAGACCAAGCCGACGCAGCACTCGGTCACCGAACTGCGCAGCCGCGGCATCCAGCCCGACGTCATCGTGTGCCGGAGCGACGAGCCACTCTCTGATGATCTCAAGCGCAAGGTCTCAGCGATGTGTGATGTCGAAGAGCGCGCCGTGATCAACGCCGCGGATGCGAACAACATCTACGAACTCCCACTCATCCTGCATGACGAGGGTCTCGACGACTTCGTCTGCGACGTGCTTCGGCTCGACGGCGAGATCGACCTCACGTACTGGCAACAATTCGTCGCGAAGGTCGAAGCCGCCAAACAGATTTAGTCTGTACTTAGGCACCAAACGCTACTCCCCCGTGAGCGT
>JAJCXU010000128.1 GCA_029263275.1 Ilumatobacter sp. | reverse complement strand
CACGAAAGTTCGGCGCCGCCGCCGGTGCGGGCATCCCCTGGTGCACCTGTGCGACTCCAAATTGTGAGCGCAGAAGGGGTTGGTGGTCGATTCGGCCGTTCGGCAGGTCGTGCGTATTGAAGGCGGTCGCAAGATTCGTTGTAACGATCGGCCGGTTCGTGGGCCTGTTGGGTGTTGAGTGACCGTCGGCGTTCGGAGTCGGCTGGCTCGACGACAGGAGAACGAGAATGCCGAGACGGAATGAGACGCAGGCAGAACGAGAAGCGCGAGAGCGTGTGAAGCAGCGCTACGAAGTTCAGCTCGCAGCGATCAACGAGTTCTTCACTCGAGAACGGCGTATCGACACGCTGCGAGCTGACGTCGCAACGCTTGAAGCCGAGCAAGGGGAAGCAGCGTCGAACCTGGTGGACGCAACGAGCGTCGCACTGGCGGCGGAGATCATCGGATGGTCGCAATCGCGCGTCAGAGAAGCGATCGGTCCACGTCGCTCGACCGGAGACTCACCAGCCCAAGTTGACCAAGTATCCGGATCGGAGGAGTTGTGACGCCCGAGCCGAGCGCGCAAAAGTCCGCGCCGTGGATCTGTCCATGTTGTGGACACTTCATCGTCCGGCGGGAAGGGGCAAGCTCTGCCCGACACTGCTGCAGTGGATCTACCGACGCAGTCGAACTGATTCCATATATTGATGCCGCACAGGCGATTGGGATCCGGACCGCTGAGCGCGGACGAGACGCTGTTTGAGAGCGGCAGAATCAGCGCTTGGGCCCACGAACTTCCGGGCCGGCTCGTCGACCGCGCCGCAGAACCGACCAAGCGCCACAACCACCCCGCCGACACCGGCTTCGCCATGCCCCGTCGACAGCCGGATTGACCCCCACGCAACGACCACCAGACCACCGCCCGTCAACGACTGCTCACCGAAGCCGAGTCGGTGGATCGAGGTTCAGATGGCATCGCCGTCATCACTTTCAATCGGCCTGAAGCCAAGAACGTCCTCAACCCCGAGCTTCACGATCGGCTCCAGGAGTTGTGGACCCAGGTCGAGGCCGATGGAGTGCTCGAGTCGTTCCATTGTCCTCACGCCACCCGGCCCCGACGAGGTGATGGTCGCCTTGCCTCTGTGAGCGATCAGGCTGGGGGATCGAGGATCGCAGACCTAGGTTCAGGCGTTCGTGGTCCGAGCTGCATTGAGGAAGTCGGCGACTGCGTTGGTGAACGCGTCGTTGT
Organism: Ilumatobacter sp.; assembly: GCA_029263275.1. Lineage (GTDB taxonomy): Bacteria > Actinomycetota > Acidimicrobiia > Acidimicrobiales > Ilumatobacteraceae > Ilumatobacter_A. The sequence goes on along the minus strand of JAJCXU010000128.1, from coordinate 3,836 downwards.
CGTCGCCGGCAACCATGTGGCCAGCACCGCGAATGTCGACGTATGCGGCGTTGGGGAGACGGGTGCGGAACTCTTCGGCGACCTCTTCGGAGACCAGGTCTGACTGCTGGCCGCGCACGAGCAGGATCGGGCCCTCGACCGCGTCAGCCCCTTCGTACATTTCAAGTGCCATGCGGTCCATGCGGTCTTGAAACCCTGTTGGTGACGCGCTGTTCTGTTCCTGTCGCCACGTGACGAACTTGGGATCCCAACGCCAGGCCCATCGGCCGTTGTCGTTCTGTCGGAGCACGCGCTCAAGTCCGGCTGACGAGCGTGGCTTGTCGCGGCGAGGGTTGTAACCAGCGATTGCGGTGGCTGCTTCGTCGAGATCAGCAAATCCGTCGGGATGGGCCGACATGAACTTCATGATGCGCGCAACGCCGTCGAGATTCATGCGCGGTGTGACGTCGACGAGTACGACGCTTGCGAACAGTTGGCGGTTCGCGAACCGTTGTGCGAGGAGTGAACTCATGCCGCCCATGGAGGCGCCGACGACGGCTGGGGGTTCGGGCATGGTGGCCACGATTTCGGCGATGTCACGACCGAAGTCCTGCATGTCGTATCGGCCGGTTGGCGACCAGTCGCTGTCGCCATGCCCGCGTGAGTCGACGGCTGTGACGCGGAACCCCTTGGCTGCGAGCACTTCACCAGTGTTCTTCCAGGCGTGACGGCTCTGCCCGCCGCCGTGTAGCAACAACACGTCGGGGCCGTCGTCGGGTCCCCAGCGGTCGGCGACGAGAGACAGGTCGTCGTGTGAACGGAATTGAATGGGTGTTGTGTGCATCGGGTCTCTCAGGTAGAGGTTTTGGAGTTGGCGCGGTCGGGGCGTGGGAGCACCCACGAGGCGGGTCGTCGTTCAAGGAATGCCGTCATTCCCTCCCTGGCCTCGCTGGTTTCGAAGAGTTGTGCGGACAGTTGTGATGTCCACGCGAAGGCGTCGGCGGTCGACATCGTCGGCACATCGTTCAATACCTGCTTGGCCGTCGCCAACGCGTCCGGACTGGCGGCGAGCAGGTCGGCAATGATCGCGTCGATCTCGGCGTCGAGTTGATCGCGCGGGACTGCGGCATTGACAAGCCCAATCCGGGCGGCCTCGGTGCCATCAAAGCGATTGCCACGCAGGAACGTGGACCGGGCGTCGGCGGTGCGGAGCTTGGGGAGACAGACGACGGAGATCATGGCTGGCGCCACGCCGATACGGACTTCGGTGAAGCCGAATTTGACGTCGTCGATTGTGACCGAGATGTCCATCGCAGCGGCGAGGCCCATTCCTCCTGCGACGCAATGGCCGGCGATCCGGCCCACATATGGCTTGGGGGAGTTGGCGAATCGCCCGAAGAGTTGCATCGGGTCGATGAGGGCCCCGGGAACGTCTGTGCTACTTGATCGCTCGGACAGGTTGGCTCCCGCGCAGAACGCTCGCCCTTCGTTGGTGAGGATGATGACGCGGACGTCGTCGTCGGCTTCAGCGGCGTCGAAAGCCGCCACCATCTCCGCGACGAGTTGGCGGCCGAGGGCGTTGCGGTGCTCGTCGTCGCACAGCGTGACGGTGCAGACCCCTCCGCGGGTTTCACTTCGCACGACCGACATCAGGCCGCTCCCTGCGGTGCTTGGAGTGTCGGTCTCACTGGGGACCGCCGAGTGGCGAGGGTTGACGATCTTCGACGATGTCGTTCATCCGGGTTCGCACACGCTCATGCGTGGACTCGGGGTGGGTGAGGATGTAGAAGCGCTCGTCGATGATGGCATCGAAGACATCGTTCGCGACGGCGTCGGGCGTAATCATCCCGTTGAACGATGAGCTCGCGTCGCGGCGGGCTTGCTTGTCAACCCGGCTCATCATCCCCTCGAGGCTCGCCGATACTTGATCGTCGGCTGTGGCGGTCAGGTCGGGCGGACGGTTGCGCTGTGACTCGAAGATGTTGGTCGACACCAACCCGGGACACAGTACGGACACTCCGATGTCGTGCCCGGCGATCGCCAGGTCGCGTGCGAGCGTCTCACTCATCGTCACCACGCTGTGCTTGGAGACGTTGTACGCGGCCAGGTTCGGTACCGAGATGAGACCTGCCATCGAAGCCGTGTTCACGACGTGCGCCGGTAGACCTTGCTCGATCATCAGTGGCACGAATACCCGGATCCCGTGAATCACACCCCACAGGTTGACTCCGAGCACCCATACCCAGTCGGCGGTCGAGTGGGTCCAGATCGGACCGCCGATTCCCACGCCGGCGTTGTTGTGCAGAATGTGTACAGCCCCAAACTTGGCGATGGTCAGATCGGCGAGTGCCTGGACTGAGTCGCCGTCGGATACATCGCAGCGAACGCCGAGTACTGCATGGCCGGCTCGGCCGAAGTCGTCAACGGTTTGGTCGAGGGCGCCCTGTTCGATGTCGGCAATCACCACGTTGGCACCAGCCGCGGCGAAGCGAGCCGCGACAGCGCGTCCGATTCCGCTTGCGCCGCCAGTCACCACGGCGACCTTGCCTGCAATACTCTTCATGTTGAGCCTCTCGTCGTTGATCGGGTGCTCGTTGCTGTGGATCTCACCGACGCCTTGCCGCCTCGTAACCCGCCGGCTCGACATCGCAGCGTCATCGCGTCATCCTGCTTCGGTGGAACGGATGGGTCCCTTGGCGAGTTCGAATCCGCTGTAGCCGTTCGTGGCACTGGTTCGGCACTGTTCGGCGTAGAGCGGAATCCCACCGGGATAGTTGAGAAGCTCACGTTTCTTGCCGGGAATGTTGGCGCCCATGTACCAGGAGTCGGCTTTGGTGAACAGACTCATCTCACTGATCATCGCGACCTGCTCACTCCATGCCTGCTCGGCCTCCTGGGTGGCCTCGATGCGGGTGACGCCGCGGTCGCGGAGATGGGTGAGTAAGTCGATGACCCAACCGCCCTGGACCTCGGCACATGTCGGTCCGTTGCAGAAGCCTGACGGGCTTTGTGGGCCGTACAGGTAGACGAGGTTCGGGAAACCGACGCTCGCGAGTCCGAGGTGGGTGTGGACGCCTTCGGCCCACGAGGCTTTCAATCGGCGTCCGTTGGTCCCTTCGAAGTCGATGCTGGTGAGACCGCCCGTCACCGCGTCGAATCCGGTCGCGAGCACGATGAGATCGAACTCGTGCTCGGTGGCAGCGGTCCGTACACCGGCGGCCGTGATCCGTTTGATCGGGTTCGCCTGTAGATCAACCAGTGTGACATTGGCCTGGTTGAACAGGTCGTAGTAGGTCTGCTCGAGCGATGGCCGTTTCACGCCGAACGGGTGGGGCGGTTCCGTGGGGGCGAGAATTTCGGCGACCGAGGGATCGTTCACCCGTTCGTGGACTTTGCCGCGCCAGAAGTCGTAGGCGGTTCGATTGGCTGCCTCGTCGATCATGACGTCGCCATAGTTCCCGGCCCAGAACGTGAAGCCCCCGGCTTGCCACATCCGTTCGAAGCCGGCGCGCCGTTCGTCGTCATCGACGTCGAATGCGCCGTGGTCGCTTCTGATGATGTCGAATCCGGCGAACGTTTCGGTTCGTGTCTGGAAGATGGCGGGATAGCCGGCCTTGGCGTGGTCTTGCTCGTCGCGGGTGAGGGCGCGCTGTTGCATGGCGAGCGCCATGATTGGGGTCCGCTGGAACACGGTGACGCTCGCGGCGACCTTCGCGGCTTCCTGGGTGACCTGAACGCCGCTGGCTCCGGTGCCGATGATTCCGACGCGAAGGCCGGTCATGTCGAGGCCTTCCTGTGGCCAGCGGGCGGTGTGCGTCGAGATGCCGCGGAAGTCGTCGAGCCCATCGAAGTCGGGG
>JAJCXU010000127.1 GCA_029263275.1 Ilumatobacter sp. | reverse complement strand
ACCAGCAAGTGACCATCGGATGGATCCGACACTCGAGAGACCCACTGCAGAATGGCGAACGCGAGGGCTGTCTCGAACGCGAATACGGACGCATTGAACGCCAGCTTGTGCCGTGCCGGGCGCAGCGTGAGCGAGACGACGGCCAAACTCCCGATCAGCCGAACGATCAGGGCGGCGATGGGGCCGAGGAACAGGAGCGCGAATGCGGCGGGAACCTCGGACAGCGTGAACGACTTCGTCTCGCGGCGGTACTCCATGTGGAATGCGAACCGTTCGACAGCGCCGAAGCCGACCATGATGACGAAGGCGAACCACCAGGGCGCATGACGCGCGCTCACATCGACGGTGGTCGTGGCCAGGAGGCCACCTGCGGTCGCAACGAGCGCTGCGGACAAGAGCAGGACGCGTCGGACGGGGCGCGGTGGGGCTCCGCCAGCGGGACCAGGTGTGGTCTCGATGGTGGAGTCGGTGCTCATCTGTCGCCGCCGTGCGCGACCGCGAAGAACTTGGCCGCCGCCAGAACGCATCGCGTCGAGTTGTGTTTGATGTTGTGCCACCGCGTCATGTGCCTGTCCCGGGGTCCTTCGATTCTCGACGTCGGGAGGACATCGATTCAGGTCCCATAGAACACCATCGGCAGCTCACAGAGAATGGTTGAGCCATCATCTTGAGTGACAACTGATGTCAACACTGGAACAACACGAGATTCGTCACGCTCGGTGGTGAGCCGCCTCAGTGCGTGAAATCGGTGGCCGGTTGCGGCGGTCAGGCCTTCTTGACGAACTCCGCCTTGATCAGCAGTTGGCGCCCGTCGACCTTGGCATCGATCTCGTGATCACCAGACACCAATCTGATCGACTTGATCTTGGTCCCCGACTTGACGCCGCCAGCTTTGCCATCGGTCTTGAGGTCCTTGATCACGGTGACCGCATCGCCATCAGCAAGCAGATTGCCGTTGGCATCACGAATGTCGCCGAGTCCGTCGTCGGCGTCTGCGAGCCATTCATGTCCGCACGTTCCGCACTCGTAGCCGTCCTCCGCGAGCAGCGGGTCAGGCATCGTACAAATCGGGCAGTTGGGGAGATCGGCCATAGCGGAGTGTGTATCAGCGCCTCGCGGCGTCCGCACCGGTGTGTGTCCAGAGCGACGTTCGGGGTCCGAACCCGGTCGTAACTGGCGCTCAGGTGGCGTCGCGAGCGATGGCGTCAGAGATCATTTGCTTCGCTTCGGCGGCGTCGCCCCAGTGGTCGATCTTGACCCACTTGCCCGGTTCGAGATCCTTGTAGTGGTCGAAGAAGTGGTGGATCTGCTGCAGGGTGATTTCAGGGAGCTGCGTGTAGTCCTCGATGTGGGCATACCGCCGGCTCACCTGGGGGCTCGGCACGGCAAGGATCTTCTCATCGAGGCCGGCATCGTCTTCCATCACGAGCACGCCCACCGGCCGACAGTTGATCACTGCCGCTGGCACGATCACTCGGGTGTTACAGACGAGCACGTCGATCGGGTCGCCGTCTTCGGACAGCGTGTGCGGAACGAACCCGTAGTTGCCCGGGTACCGCATCGGTGTGTAGAGAAATCGGTCGACGAAGAGCGTTCCCGAGTTCTTGTCGAGCTCGTACTTGATCGGCTCGCCGCCGACCGGAACCTCGATGATGACGTTGACGTCGTCGGGGGGTGTGTCGCCGATCGGTATCTGGTCGATCCTCATCGCCACACCGTAGGGCACCGGGTTCCGGCTTCGGGTTTCTGTTGGGAGCACCGTCGCGGGAGACTGTGTCCGTGGATGCTGCCCCAGCCGTGGACGACTCGCCGTGGGCGTTGCAGCTGGCAGCGCGCGTCGAGAAGGCCGACCCACCGACCACAGCGGCGATCTGTGCGGCGGCCGCGCTGGCCACGATCGAACTCCTCGATGACCCGCGCAGTGGGCCGGACGGCGAATGGCATGAGGCCGTGGCCAGCTGGAACGGTGCCCGGATTCGAAAGATCGTTCGTCGTGGGCGAGCGTCGGCATGGCAACGCGCTCAGGCCCCGGATGGTGTGACCGTCGAGCGCGATGGCGCCGAGGTCCGCGCCTTCGTGCCGTCGCCGATGGACCAGGCCCCGGACGCGCTGGCCAAGTTGCAGATTCAGTCGTCACCGCTCGACGAACCCGAACGCGTGGGAGGCGTGCCCGATGTCGGCGGCCTCCTGATTGCCGTCACCCCGCACGTCGACATGTCGTGGGGCAAACAGGCAGCTCAGTGTGCTCATGCGGGGCAGTGGGCGTGGATGCGTTCGGACCGCGAGGTGGTGGCGGCGTGGGAGGAGGCGGGCAGGCCGATTACCGTCATCCATCCGACGAAGTCACTCTGGGCCCGCTTGGTCGAGGACGCCCCGGTCCAGATCCACGACGGCGGCTTCACCGAGATCCCGGCTGGCACGAAAACGGCGCTGGCGTGGTGGGCGCGCTCCAATCCGCCTCACCTCGGGGTGACAACGGACTGAAGCTGTGGAGTCAGCCGAGGGGCTGGAGAAACGCCGCGACGTTCGCACCGATGTCGTCGACGGCGTAGCCGCCTTCCTGCAGG
>JAJCXU010000126.1 GCA_029263275.1 Ilumatobacter sp. | reverse complement strand
CAGGACATAGTCAAAATCGGAGAGCCGCACAGCGCCAGGCTACGAACGTTCAGTCGAAGAGGGATCCGTTCTGGACTTTCGCTGGCGCAGTAATGCCCACGTGGTCATAGGCCGCCGCCAGAGCGACTCGTCCTCGCGGCGTGCGAGCAATCATGCCTTGCGTGATGAGGAACGGTTCATAGACATCCTCGACGGTTTCGGGTTGTTCACCAACGCTGATTGCCAATGTCGACAGTCCGACCGGGCCCCCGTTGAACTGGCGACAGAGCGCGGTGAGGAGCGCACGATCGACCTTGTCGAGCCCACGGTTGTCGACGCCGAACAGTGCGAGCCCTTCTTCGGCCACCTCTGACGTGATTGACCCGTCGGCGCGCACTTCGGCGAAGTCGCGTACTCGTCGGAGCAGGCGATTGGCGATTCGGGGTGTACCACGAGAACGTCGGGCGATTTCGAACGCGCCCTGAGGATCGATCGAAATGTCGAAGATGCCGGCGGCCCGAACGACGATGGCCTGCAACTCGTCGTGGTCGTAGTAATCGAGACGAGCCACCAGGCCGAACCGGTCGCGGAGTGGACCGGTGATCATGCCCGTGCGCGTCGTGGCACCGACCAACGTGAAGGGCGGCATCGTCAGCCGAATGCTCGACGCGGCCGGGCCCTTGCCGACCACGATGTCGAGTTGAAAGTCCTCCATCGCTGGATACAGGATTTCCTCGACGGCGCGATTGAGCCGGTGGATCTCATCGATGAACAGCACGTCGTGGTCTTCGAGCTTGGTGAGAATGGCTGCCAGATCGCCGGCGCGTTCGAGCGCCGGACCGGACGTGATGTGCAACTGGGTGCCCATCTCGGTCGCGACGATGCCGGCCAGCGTGGTCTTGCCGAGCCCGGGTGGGCCAGCGAACAGCAGATGGTCGACCGATTGCTCGCGGCGGCGCGCCGCTTCCATCACGATCGTCAGGTGCTCTTTAAGTTCGCGTTGCCCGATGAATTCATCGAGGGCCCGCGGACGAATGCCTTCTTCGAGTTCAACCTCGCCAACTTCGGTCTCGGGACCCACACCCGGGTCGAGGAATTCATCGCGCATGAGTCAGAGCTCCGATCAGTTCTTGGACAGTGTCTTGAGGGCGTCGCGCAACAGCGTCGCCGAATCGGCGTCGCTGGGCAGTTCGCGCAGCACCTCACGAATCTCATCGGTCCCGTATCCCAAGCCAGCCAGCGCCTCGCGCACCTCTGCCACGCTGGAGCTGCCACCGCGTGCTCCAGTGCTGGCGCCGTCGAGCACGTCGAGCGACAACCGGTTCTTCAGTTCGACGATCAATCGCTCGGCGGTCTTCTTGCCGACCTTCGGCACCAGTTGTAGAGCGGCAATGTCGTTGTTGGCAACGATGTCGACCAGCGACGCAGCGGGATGCGTGGCGAGGACGGACATCGCCATCGCCGGGCCAACCCCATGCGTGGCGAGCAGGATCTGAAACGTCGCCTTGTCTTCGGTCGATGTGAACCCGAACAGCGTCTGTGCGTCCTCGCGGATGTGGTGGTGAATGCGCAGGAACGCAGAGCTCCCCGGCTCGAGTTCGGGGATGACGCGCTGGGACACGGTGACCAGATAGCCAATGCCTCCGACTTCGAGCAGCACCGTGCCGTCGACGTTGCGTTCGAGGATCTCCCCGCGGAGCGATCCGATCACGAGCTCGCCGCCTGACGTTGGGCCCGCCCGATCGGCGACATCGCCAGGTGGCACAGCGCCAACGCTGCAGCATCGGCGGCATCGGCCGGCTTGGGGAGCGCCGACAGCTTGAGGCGCGCCTGCACCATCTTCTGCACCTGCTCCTTGCCGGCGCCACCCCACCCGGCAACGGCGTCTTTGACCTGGTTGGGCGTGTACTGGATGACCTCACAGCCCGCCAGCGCAGCCTCCGCGAGCGCGAGACCGCTCGCTTGGCCGACACTCATCGCCGTGCGGACGTTGACCTGGAAGAAGACTTGTTCAACGGCGACAGCGTCGGGCTTGAATTCGGCAATCAATGCCGTGAACTCGGTCCGGAGGGCACCCAGCCGCTGCGGGAGCGGATCGGTCGGCGGGGTGCGGATGACACCCATCGAAACCGCCGTTGCCGAACTCGGGCCACGACCGTCGATGACAGCAAATCCACATCGAGTCAGCCCTGGGTCGATACCCAGCACTCGGGTGGTCACGCCGGACCGAGCGTCAACGCTGTTGGCGAACATAGGTTCGTAGCGTACTCGATCGGCCGGTCAGGAAGTGAGCTTCTCCAGCTCTTCCACCAATTCGCTCACGGGCCGGTAGGTGAGGCCCGCAATCGCGCGATGGGCATACCGGACGACGCCGTCGCCATCGACGATGAAGACACTGCGGCGCGGAAAGCCCAACGGCCCGAGCGTGCCGTACGACCCGGCCACGGCCTTGTCGACGTCAGCCAGCAGCGGAAACGCAAACCCGTGTTTGCCGGAAAACCCTTCGTGGCTCTGTACATCCTGGGCAGAGATCGCGAGGACCTGTGCATCGAGGTCCGCGAATTGTTCGAGACCTTCGTTGTAGCTGTTGAGCTGCTTCGTACACACCGGCGTGTCATCGCCCGGGTAGAACGCGAGCACCACTGGGTTGCCGGCGAATTCGCCCAGCGTGTAGTTGCGCCCGCCCGTGCCGGGCAGATCGAAGTCGGGAGCGGTGTCACCGATCGACAGGCTCACCCGGCTGCTTCTTCCATCAGCTCATCGCTCATGTCGAAGTTCGAGAACACGTCCTGCACATCGTCATTGTCTTCGAGCGCTTCCATGATGTGCAAGATGGCCTTGGCATCTTTTACATCGGTGACGTGGACGAGGTTCTCCGCCATCATCGGCGAGTCGGCCGACTGCACGCTGAAGCCACCGGTCTCAAGTGTTGCTTTGATGTCAAACACCGGCGACGGTTCCGACGTGACCTGGAAGGCGTCGCCCACCTGCACCATGTCTTCGGCACCAGCTTCGAGCGCGGCCATCATCAACTCGTCTTCGTCGGCACCGGCCTCGATCATGATGACGCCCTTGCGCGCGAACTGCCAGCTCACCGCGCCGGGTTCGGCCATCGACCCACCGAGTCGGCTGAAGATCTGACGAATGTCGGCTCCGGAACGGTTGCGGTTGTCGGTCAGCACATCGATCATCAAGGCCACACCACCGGGCGCGTAGCCCTCGTACATGATGCTCTCGTACGCCGCGCCGTCGGCGTCACCGGTCCCGCGCTTGATCGCCCGATCGATCGCGTCGTTGGTCATCTGCGCGCCCTTGGCCTTCTGGACCGCGGTACGCAGCGTGGGATTCATGTCGGGGTCTCCCCCGCCCTTGGCTGCCACTTCGATCTGACGCGCGAGCTTGTTGAAGAGCTTGCCGCGCTTCGCGTCGGTGGCGCCCTTCTTGTGCTTGATGGTTGCCCATTTGGAGTGGCCGGACATGCGAGATTCCCTTTGGTTTCAGTTTCCGGTGAGTTGAGCGACGAACAATTCGTGCAGACGGGTGTCGTTGGTCAGTTCCGGGTGGAACGCTGCCACCGTACAGGTTCCGTCCCGGACGAGAACAGGAATCCCGTCGTGCTCGGCGACGATCTCCACGCCAGCGCCCACACGCTCGACTCGCGGTGCTCGGATGAACACCGCGTGGAACGGCGCGTCGAGGCCGGCCACATCGAGGTCGGTCTCGAAGCTGTCGAGCTGTCGGCCATACCCGTTGCGGCGCACCGTGATGTCGATCAGGTCGAAGCCGTGCTGATCCGGCCGACCATCGAGCACGTCAGACGCGCAGAGGATCATGCCTGCGCACGTGCCGAAGACGGGCAGTCCGTCGCCGAGCAGGTCCGAGAGCGGATCTCGGAGGCCGCTCGTGTCGAGCAACATCGACATGGTCGTGCTCTCGCCTCCCGGCAGCACCAACGCGTCGACACCGTCGAGGTGTTCGGGCCGCTTGACGATGCGCGCGTCGACGTCGATCGCAGCGAGTCGTTCCAGATGGTCGGAGAAAGCTCCCTGGAGTGCCAGCACCCCAACGACGGGGCCGGTGACGGGTGGGGCGGGATTCACCAACCGCGGTCGGCGTACTTGACGCTGATCTCGTCCATGCCGATGCCGGTCATCGGTGCACCGAGCCCGCGGCTGACCTTGGCGAGAATATCGGCATCCTTGTAGTGAGTCGTGGCCTCGACGATGGCCTTCGCCCGTGGCGACGGGTCGTCAGACTTGAAGATGCCCGAACCGACGAACACGGCTTCAGCACCGAGCTGCATCGCCAACGCGGCATCGGCCGGCGTGGCAAGCCCGCCGGCGCAGAACAGCGGCACCGGAAGCTTGCCGGTTTCGGCGATTTCCTGCACGAGCGGCAGCGGTGCTTGCAGGTCCTTGGCCCAGCCGAACAGTTCGGCTTCGTCGGCCTGCGTGATGCGCTTGATGTCGCCCAGGATCGAACGCAAGTGGCGGACCGCTTCGACGACGTTGCCCGTACCGGCCTCGCCCTTGGAACGGATCATGGCCGCGCCTTCGGAGATACGGCGCAGGGCTTCACCCAGGTTGGTGGCTCCGCACACAAACGGCACATCGAAGGCCATCTTGTCGATGTGATACGCCTCGTCGGCCGGCGTGAGGACCTCGGACTCATCGATGAAGTCGACACCCAGTGACTGGATGATCTGCGCCTCGACGAAGTGACCGATACGCACCTTGGCCATGACCGGAATCGAGCAGATTGCTTGAATGCCGTCGATCATCTCTGGGTCGCTCATGCGCGCCACGCCACCGTCGACACGGATATCAGCGGGCACACGTTCGAGTGCCATGACGGCAACAGCACCGGCATCTTCGGCGATCTTGGCCTGCTCGGGATTGACGACGTCCATGATGACGCCGCCCTTCATCATTTCGGCCAGCCCGCGCTTGACGGGGAAGGTTCCGGTGCTCTCAGCGCTCATGGCGGACAGGCTACTTTCGCCGGAGCCGATCCACCTTGGTCGTTTCTCAGGAAAGTTCGAACTCCGGTGCTTCGCCAGGTGCGCCGACCTCGACCAACTCGACCCAGGTCTGTCCGGGCGTGAGCTGAATGGTTTCGCCGTTGCCCAGCGTCAGCCTGAAGGGATAGACCGCAAGTTCGCGTTCCCAGGTTCCTGAGAGGAACTCGCCATTGCTGAAGACCGTGACAAGACCGGAACCGAGTGTGATCGCCTCGGGAGCGTTGGCATCGATCGAGCTCTGGCGGTAGTCGACGCCGAGGATGATGACGTTGTCGGCACCGACTCGACCGTAGGTCTTGTCGACGTGCTCGCTGCCCTCTTGGGAACGCTCGTATCGCTGCTCATCGTCGTTCCACTTCCACTCGATGTCGATGCTGCCGATCGAGAACGACACGTTGCGGCCCGGTTCACCGGCGAAGACCTGACCCTCAGGGAGGTAGCCGAACTGCTCCGGCGGTGCGCCGGGATGGTCGTCAGGGGTCAGTGCGTAGAGCGAATCTGTGTCGCTGTACAGGTTGTGCGGGCCCGAACCCGGGCCCCGGTAGTAGCTCCCTGAGTTCGACGGCGCTCCGATGTCGACGAGGAACGATGCACGGATCAATGCCGTGACGCCGGGGTTGCCGCCGCTCCAGCCGAACAGTGGTTCATTGAGCGAACTGAGCAGCGCCACGTCTTGTTCGCGACCGGACCGAATCGGCCCCACCGGGTCGGCGTCTTGGCTGTGCAGCACCGCAGCAAACCGAGTGAGTGAACCTTCGACCTTCTCTTCGAACACGATGTCGGCGACAGCAAGACCGGAGTGGTTGCGGCGGGCACCCGTGTGGTTGTCGATCTTCACCGCCAGTGCGGGACGGGTGACGAGGTCTGCTTCGCTGTCGAGCGGCTCGCCAGTGAGTGGCTGACGAATGACGACAGGCGCAGCCGCGGTCGACGTGGTGGTCGTGGTCGTGTCAGCGGCCGTGGTCGTGGTGGTCGCCTCGGTCGTGGTGGTCGTCGCCTCGACGGTGGTCGTCGACTCGGCGGGCGTGGTGATCGTCGCCTCCTCGGATCCGCCAGAACATGCG
>JAJCXU010000125.1 GCA_029263275.1 Ilumatobacter sp. | reverse complement strand
GGCCTCCTGCAAGCCAGAAGGGAAGACCGAGCTTGCGGAACACCGCAAGATCTGGAACATCGCGGTCGCCGTACACCGGCGCTCCGTCGTCGTCGAGTTGCAGCTTCCCGCGTGGCGGCGCGTTGTGACCGCCGGCCGTGGGTGCCTCCACGATGAATCCGTCGACGGGGACCTCGGGTTTGGTCGCCAACATCACCGCCAGCACATGCGACGACACGATGGCGAGAAATGTCGGACGGGGCAGCGGTGGGGCAGCGCCGCCCATCAACGGTGCCGGGTCGAAGTGCGCGCGGAAGTCGTCGTCGGCGGTGGCGCCTTTCACGTCGAGCCGCATGTCGACAGGGAGTCCTGCCGCCAGCTTGTCGAGTACGGCCGGGATTGTCTTCGGAATGCCGGCCCCCATGAGCACGTAGTCGGCGCCGGCGAGCATGGCGCCGTAGAGCGACGGCAGGGTGGGGGCTTGCACCTTCTCGAGGAAGTTGATGCCCACGAGCCCGTCGTGGTCTTCCTTGGCGAGATACACCTCGACGAAGTTGGCCGCAACGAGGAGCTCCTCGAGATTTCGCGACGGATCGTGACGCTTCATTGAAATCTGCGTGAACCGCACATCGTTGGGCTTCCCGCCGTCCACGAAGTATCGATCGATGATCCGCTCGGCCGCCCCCGGAATCGGGAGCGCGGCGAGTGCGCGTCTGACATCGCCGTGCTCGTCGCCCTGCTGCAAGCGGCGGACCATGACGACGTCGAGCGCCGTACCCGACACGACACCGAGATGGCCCTGCTCGGAGACTGCCTTGGCGAGCTGCCACCCAGAGACAGCAATGCCCATGCCGCCTTGAATGAGTACGGGCTGTTCTCGCGTCACCGCGTCACGCTAGACCTCAGCTCTCCCTCGAAAAAGGGTCTAACGGCCCGGGTTTCGGTTGGCCAATCGTTCGTACGGTCGCGCCGGAAGTGGGTCGCACGATCATCCTGCAGGACATCGGTCAGCTCACCCGTGTGATTCTGAGTCACTGAGGGACACCCGTTTGCCAGGCGTTCGTGGAGCCCAGACCGAGAGTCGAACTCGGGACCTACGCATTACGAAAGTGAGTAGATCCTTTCGCCGAGTCCCATTTCTTGCCGTCTACCAGGTGGTTTGCGGAAGTCGACTTCCGCCGAGTCCCGCCAATTCCACCTCTTCTCGTCCAATAACTTGGTTGAGAACTTGGTTGGATCGCACGTTCGTTGGTCGAGCGCTGTCGAAGACCCGTTCCAGGAGGCGTGGACCAGCGAGGCCCCTTCGGGTTAGCGACCTGGCTCCCGGACAAAGTTGCGGAGGAGATTGTCTTCGGCGATCTGTCCGATCTCACCGCTTGGATATCGGAACGCCCAGAAGAATCTATTCACGCCCTTGCCGACGATTTCTCGGGTGTCTTGAACATCGAAGCGGTCCCGCCAAACCTGACCGACCGCGACGGTGATGCTCATTGTTCCGACTCGTATCGCTTGCTGGATGTCGCGGTCGATCTCGCGCTGGTGCGATCCGAACGCGTTGATAAAGCCCTCTGCATCGCCGTCGTGGTCGAGCGACACATCTCCCAAGGCGAAGCGACCGTCGGGTAGGACGAGATGCATCATGACCAGGCCGACGCCGTCGGAGCCGGTGTGTTCCAGCCAGTGCAGGGCACAGTTGGTGAGCGGGAAGTTGAGGAGGAGTTCCTCAGGCATCTGGCGGAGCGGGCCGGGGCGGGTCATCAGCAGGGACTTCGTTGTGACGACCCACCACACTCCACCCGGATACAGCATGTTGGTCGGAAGGTCGAGTCCGACCGCAGTCGCATATCGCCGATGCATGCTGTGGACGCCAGTAGACCCGTCATCGTCGAGGTTGACCGGCCCGCAGCCATCACCGAACAGCACTGCGGCCTTTGCTCCGAGATGCACGAAGTGGTCCGTGTCCCAGAATCGCATCGCCCGGTCTCGAAACCCCACAAGGTCATTCAACCAGGAGGTCCAGGCTGAGGCCGGCGTTGTCGCTCCCGGAAGATTGCCAGAATCATTCTGAGTATGACGAGCACCAGCGGAACGCTCAGCACCACGTAGGACGTGCGGTAAGCGCCGGTCACCCAGAGGACACCAACACCAATCACCATCCATGCAATCGGCTCGAAGTACGTCGGCTTCGTCACGTCGTCGGCGAGCGGCTTACGACTCATCGACCACGCACCATAGAGCCAATCGCGAACGGGCCGTCCCTCCGGACATTGCGCCGAACGAGAGTTCTTTCGCCTCTCTCGAAGCGATCCCGGTTGGTCTGCAACGTGAATCAGGTGTCGCACCACTCGCTGTGGCCGCCTTTGTGACTCGCGGTGATTGTAGGCTGCCCCCGTGCGGAGCGGAGGTGGAGTCTTGCTCGTCAGCGCTGCGCTCATTGCCGCTTCGTGTACTGATGCAGGCGGGGTGACGAACAGCAACTCTGATCGGTCGGGTTCGAATTCTGTTGCGGCGACCGACGCTCCCGGACCGGCAACCTCGTCGACGACGGCACCCGCCACGACAGCAGTGCCAGGGGATAGCCCACCTGACGACGCGTTGATCTTCGACCTCGACCGATTCGATGTCGCCGTCAACCTGCGTCGCGCCACGCTCTCCGTTCCGGACGGTCGCGCGATGGGGTTCCTCGGCGCCACCACGCTTGCAGACTCGACGCTGGTTGCGCACGGTTTCGACATCGATCGCAGTTCCGGAAGCGCTGACTTGGACGCGTTGTGGACTTCGAACGACGGTTACGAATGGGAGCGCGTAGATCAAGCGATCGGTGATCGGCCAGCTCAGATCCAATCGCTTCCCGACCTGGTCAGCCATCCGGACGGTCGTGTTATCGCGCCCATCGCGGTCGTGGCGCCTGGTCTGCAAGGCTCTGCAGAAGGTACTGACTACGGGTTGGCCGTCAGCTGGTCGACCGCTGACGGTCAGAAATGGGGGTCCGACGCCCTCATCGGCAATGCGCTCATCACGAACGGGACTGCCGTTGATGGCGGTGTCGTTCTTGCCGGAGTGGCCGATCCCAATTCAGATGCGTTCACTGCCGCGTTCTACAGCGAACCGACGGGTGGCGGTAATTGGTCGGAGAGCTTGCTCGAACCGAATGGGGAGCCGTCGGTCGTCAACGACATGGCTGTCGTCGGTGGAACGCTGGTTGCAGTCGGCGCGACGGCGCGCACTGATCCCATCGCGTCGGTGGGGACCGAGCTGGATGAACTGTTGGGAGGTAGCGGACCCAGCGACGTCGCCGTGTGGCGATCAACCGATGCAACGACGTGGGAACCAGTGGAGACCGATGCGTTCACTGCCAAGACGGGACCCGCCCAGGCTCACCACGTCGTGAACGTCGAAGACAAGCTCTACACGCTCGTATCTGAGGTGATCGCCTATCAAACAGTGCTGGGTCTGTACGCCTCGAGCGATACCGGCCTGACCTGGGAGCGAGTGCGGATTCCCCGTGCGATTGCCGGCAACGTCGGCAATGGCACCAACCTCGGTGCTGTTGGCCTGTACGTCGCGGCCGGCGCTCTCGTCATCATCGAAGGACGAACCGGCGCATCCGAACGCCTCTTCATGACCATCGTGGATCCCACCACCGGCGACGCCGACATCCACGAGGTCTCCACCGAACTGGGGCTCGATGCCATGACCGACATCGTTGCGTTCGACAACGTGTCGTTGGGCTTCGGCTACGCACTCAACACCAACTTCGAGCCGACCCCTCAGACTGTTGAGATCAGACTCGTCGACTCCTCCGCCAGTGCGCCCAGCCCAACCTCTGTGCCGCCGGTACCCGCATCCACCACCGCTGTCTCGCCGCCGCCGGGGGCGTCAGAGTCGGTTGCCCCGATCGAGCCTGTCGACCCCGAACTCGACCCGCTCGGATACCAACGGGTGAGGCCGCTGCGCCCGTTGGCCCTCAATCCGCAGTGGACGATCGACTCGCCCGGCTTCGTCGTTCGCGGCGCCGCTGCGACCGACGAGGTCGTCGTCTACTCGATGATCGAAACCGGCAATGTCCATCACGTGTACGCGGTCGATCGCGACACAGGCGAGCCGCTGTGGTCGGTGGCCCGAGACCGCCAACGAGTGATGCACATGCAGTTCGTCGCAGACGTGCTCGTGATCGACTGGTCGCAGGACGACGACGACAGTTCAGCTGGCTATGAGAATCCGGCCGAGACACGAGGCTACGACCCGCTGTCTGGCGAAGAGATCTGGTTTGTGCCCGACACCGATCGAGTTGGCACGCCCCCCGATTCGTCCAACCACATCACCCGTGGGCTTCCCGACACATTCGACAATGTCGTCATCGACCCGCAGAGCGGTACTGCGCTTGGAACCGTTCTCCCGGTCGGACACAGCTTTCGCGGTCTCGCGACCGGCCGAGGGCAGGATCTTGTCGAGGTCGACCCTGCCACACTCGCCCCCGTCGGCGAGCCCGTCCCGATCGGCCAAGAGTTGCGGCTCCGGTCGGATTTGGTCGCGCTGGCAAACTACATCGCGATCCCATACGCCAGTTCGCTCGACATCGTCGATCGCAACGGTGACTTGATCACACAATTCGAGTTCTCACGCGACGGAGCCTGGGGACTTACACCGGTCAGCCCCTCCTCCGACGTCGTGATCGTTCACCTCGCCGACCAGGTGGCTGCAGTCGACGCAGCAACGCTCAACATCGATTGGGTCATGGAGGCAGACGGTGTCCAATGGTTCGGTGATGTGAACGGCGAGACCCACGCCGTGATGGCACACGCCACTTCCACTGACTTCGTTGCTCTCGAGTCGGGGGAAGTGCGTTGCACCCTCGATGGGGTTCGTTCGCCCGAGCTACTGCGCGACGGATTCCGCGTCGGCACAAAGATCTACGACGCCGACTGCCGACCGGCACTTGTTCTTGCTGGCGAGGCGGATCTCACGATCGATCGGGGAGTGATCACCGCAGTGAAGATCGAGGATCGGGTTCAGATCACTCTCCTCGAATAGGCGTTCGGCCACCGGATTCGACCGGTCGAACGTCGGAGCTCCAGACTTCAACATCACCGGCGGTTGCGGTTTCGGCTGACCAGAAGAACGCCGATGCGGCCCGCAAGTGCGATGCACAAAACGGACGCGATGGCGCAGAAGGCTCGAAGAGCCAAAGACTGGCTGCTGCTGAAGACCCCGCTGGCGAACATGGCTGCCACTACGACTCGCCAAACCAGCGCTCTCCACAGGCGTGGCGCCGGCGTCGACCGCTGCGAAGTTGACATGCGCGCCAGGCGCTGTGGAAGGGAGTGATCCCTTGCGTCGCGCATTCCAATCGAGCGCATCGCGTATTCCCATCGCCCTTCGCCCTCGATCCGCACGAGGACGACGATACGTGGACTGTTGGGTGTGCGCCCCCCAACCTCGGGCGGGACACGATCCGTGGCGAGAGGCTCTCAGGAGCAGACTTCCCTCCACAGCCGGCGATCCGGCTCCTGAAGGCCAAGCGAGTGAGCGATTGCCCGGTTGCGTTTGACGCTCCCAGTCCCGATGGCTCCTTCTCGGAGGCTCGGGTGGGCTACGAACGGAGCGAAGTCCTCGATACGCAGGTGGCTGCAGTCGATCACGAGCAGCGTGTTGAGGGCCGGTGCTCCAGCGACGGTGGACAGATCTTGCAGGCCCTTCATCGTCTCAAGATGAACCCGTCGCAGTTCAGTGTTGCGTGCGAGAGATGGGAGCGCTGAGATCCGAGCGAGCGACTGCATGAACAAGAATTTCAAAGACTCAAGGGCGGCAATGGCGGACACGTCTTCCAAGCCCTTGACCATCCAGAGTTCGAGGTACTCCACGGTGTCGAGCTGCGGGAGCAGCCCGAGGTCTCGTGTGCCGCCGAGTTTCAGCTTCAGTGCTCGAAGCTGTCGCAGAGGTGTGAGTAGGGCGAGGTCCGGCAGCGTGATCGAACGAAGTGTGAGTTCCTCGATCCTCGTCAGGCTGCTGATGGTTTCGATCCCTTTGGTTTGACCCTCGATTTGGAGGGATCTCAGGTTCCCAAATCTGCTGAGGGTTCGGAGATCGAGACGGGCTTTGGTTCGGCCGATCGTGAGTGATTCCAGACTGTCGCCGACGTGTCGGAGACCGTCGAGCGACTTCAGTGAGTCGTAGAGGGCGTCGGCCGAAAACCGGGTGGCGTTGGGAAGGAACCGCAAGAACTCCAGATCGGAGATCGATCCGTCGTACGAGCCATAGACGCGCAGGCCAACGTCTTCTTGGCCCCGGAGCCATTCGCCAAGCAGTTGGAAGTCGCTGTCGCTCAGTTGGCTTTGCCACTGTAGGACCTTCTTGGTTGAAGTGAACGGGCGAAGCATGTCCGAGGTGAGTGGCGAAGAAATATCGCGGCGCTCCTCGAGTTCGAACATCACTGTGAGGACGACGGTGGAACGATTGGGAGTCCGGACCTTGCTCCGCGGCCGGCCGGATCGAAGATCCAGTCCACGACGATCGTGCGAGCGATATTGCGGTCTTTGCGCGAGGCGAGGAACGGGTCTTGTCCGTCAACGATGAGGAGTTGATTCACGAAGGCGTCGACAGTCGTTGGGGGATTCGCGAGCAACGAGGACAGGTCTCCGTACATCCCCCAGCCCCACGTGACCATGAGGTCGTGGAGGATGCCGTCGATCCGGCAGTCCGGTTTGTGGCCCACGCAACGACACTACGACGCCGACCTAGTGAGCGCGAGGTCCCATGCAGTGTCACCCCGAACTGAGTTGGAAGGGGCGCCAGGTCGGGCAGCCATTGATCGGTCTCCGAGCGTGCCTGTGCGGCGACCGGTCCGATGTCGGGCGCTATCCGAAGCTGTCGAGCACAAGGCGGTGTTCCCATTCAGACTCGAGCACCTTCTGAAGCTCAGGGTCTGAACTCCGCACCACGTACGGCAGCTCGTCGAGCTGTCGGACCTCGGTACTCACTTCGCTACCAACAAAGTGACCGGGCCACGGAGGTAGCGCATTTGCCAGGCGAGCTGTGAATGTCAACGACGTGTAGTCGGGGCCGTCCCAGGAAGGCACTAGTTGTTCGTGAAGGACGACAGAGGTGATCGAAAGCCACACGCCACAGGCAACGACGTGAGAGCCGCGAAGGCGAATCGGCAATGTCGATCGAACGAAGAACGATTCGGGCGTGACGCGCATGAACGTCCCATTGGTCGAGGTCTCACTCGCGAGCCGATCGTCGGGCCAATCCGAGAACTCGTCAGGCAACTGGAAACGAAAGTCTCGGGAATGCATGCCGACAGGATGTCCACACTCTGAACATCCCTTTTTCACTTGCTGAGTCTCGCAGATCTCGGTTGCAGGCATCGATTATCGACCGAGGTCGGGGCTTGTGCCAGTCGGTCGGAGGGAATGCCGTCGCCGTGCAGGTGAAGTGGCTGTCAGGCCCAGACCGGCTTCGGGCAAAGCGATTTGAGGCTGCTGGCTCTCCCTCGATGATCGGTCGCCCGTGAGTTGTCGAAGCCGTCGCTGGCGGTTGATGGCGGTCGTCTCATCAGGTTGTCGCTGTACTGCCTCGGCAACGGCGGATGTTGGGGACCAGATGTCGTCGTCGCGTTGGCCGTGGCCGTCGGGATCAAAGGCGGGTGGTGCAGTGTGGATGTGGTTGGCGGTACGGCCGCGGGTGGCTCCGACGTAGAGCTGTTTGGCGTCGGTGTGGTCGGAGAGCAGGAGATGTGCCTCGTCCACGGTCGCGCCTTGCGCCCGATGGATTGTCGATGCGTAGTCGACACTCACATGACCGGCCCGGACGTACTCGGCTGTGATCGCTTGTCGGTCGCCGGTGTCGCGGTGTTCGAGGTGCAACTCGTCTCTGGTGCCAGCGAGCACGGTCCAGCGGTCGCCGTTGCGTACCCACTGCTCGTCGCCCGGTCCGTGTGTAAGGCGGCGGTCGTTGGCTCGGGTCACGATCGGCTGGCCGACGTAGAGGCGATGTCCACCGATCTCGATCGCATCGGCCGGGTCGAGCAAACCGGTAGCGAGTAACTGGCCGGTCACTATCTCGTTGATCTGCTCGACGACGCGGTTGGTGGGAGCCATCACGAGCACATCGCAGCCCTTGACGATGCCAGCGAGCGCCGCGTCGACCACGGCCTCGATCGCAGCTTGTTCGTCAGCGTGGCCGTGAACTCGGCCATGACGTGAGTACTCCTCGACTGCTGCAGCGTCGCCGTCTCGAAGCAGCAGTGATGCTGCGGCTTCCCATTCGTGGTCGAAGCGGTGGAGCGTGTCGAGTTCTACCGTGAGCACGTCGGGGCACTCGACGAGTTCGGCGAACATTCCGCCCGCGTCGACGGCGTCGAGCTGGCGGTGGTCGCCAACGAGGATCGTTCGCCAGTGATTGCGTTGTGCGATCTGGGCGTAGGTGTGGAGTAGTCCAGTGTCGACCATGCCGGCCTCGTCGATGATCACGACCGATCCGGCGGGCAACGCCCACGGCAGGCCTGGGGGCTGTCGGCGGTCGGTCCATCTTGTGTGGTGTTCGTAGACGAGCTTGTGGAGCGTGTCGGCTTTGATCGTTGCGCCGTCGGCGAGTTGTTGAGCCGACGATGCCGACGGTCCGACTCCGAAGACTTCGACTCCGGCGCACCGCCATGAGTCGGCTGCGGCGGCGAGCATGCGGGTCTTGCCTGCACCTGCCGGGCCGACCACCGTCACGACCGGGCGAGTCGTCCCAAGCATTGCGGTCACCGAATCGGCCTGGCTCGCATCGAGACCCTCCAACGTTCCGGGCTTGGGCTTGCGTCGTTCGTGGCGTGTCATTGCCGGGACGGTCGCCCACTCGACGAGTTCGACCTCACGCAACAGATGTCGGCTGGTCGTGTACCGCACCGCTGACGGCGGCAGGCCGACTGGGCGGCCATCGGAGGCACGGACGACGTCACCCGGCTCGACTTCTGGACACAGGTCGACGACTCCGACCGAGGCCATTGCGTCGGCCCGGACTTCTTCGATCGTGCGCGCGATCGTGGCGGGGTCGGGGCCGGTCGTGCGCATCGCGATCTGCTCGATCAGCTGCGACTCCGACCATTCCGCATGTCGTGTCTCCACCGCTTCCAACACTGCATCGACCGTTGGAGACACGATCACCGCAGGTGGGGCCACCTTTCCGAGCGCTGCTTCGATCATCTGATCGACGTCGACAAGACGCTCCGCACGATCCCGCCAGCCGGCCCGAAGTGTCGAGGTCGTGTGTCCGGCTTCGTCGGGTTTGGCAGGTCGTGTCGCCAACGTGATCGTCTTGTGCGCCTTACCGACCTCGACCGAGGTCGGGTCCCGGCCCTCGCGCTTCACGAACCCTGCCGTCCACTCCGCCAACCTTGCTTCGATGTCGATACTGCGTCTCGAGAACTCATCGAGCACCGCCTGGTCGATGCCGACGATGTCGGCTTGACCGTTTGCGTCGACGTCGCCGAACTCGACACCCAACGCCGAACCCAGTGCCGAGCGGAAGAACGTCTGGAACTGGACACCGGCCGCCTTCGCATTCCGATACACCCCGCGCGCGTCGATCGTGCGCCACTCACCATCGGACTCCGTACGCACCGCATTCGCGATCAACACGTGATCGTGAAGCTGCGGGTCCAGTGCCCTGCTCGTGCGATGCCGGTACCGGACACCGAACACGCCTTCGGCATCCACGACCGCGGCACCAGCGTGACCTGTGCGGGTGTACGAGATCCGTGGTGACAGCGAATCAATCGCCTGCTCGACCGCTGCTGTGAAGGCTTCCTCGACCGCAGCAGAAACAGCTGGATTGCCGAGCGCGTAGAGCACGCTCACTGACTTCGGAGCGGAGAACGTGAGGTCGAACGCCGTCACCGCCCGCTCCTTCACTGTCGTCTTGCCGAGGCGCGTACCGTCGGGGGCGCACTTCGCTTCGAGCAGCAGCTTGGAGTCAACGGCAGGCGCCAGACTGCCGGCGACAGCACCAACGAGATCGGCACGACCGATCCAACGGCCCGGCGCATCGCCGTCACCCGCGTAGTAGTCCTCCGCTCCTCGAACGACCTCGCGCTCGTAGTAGTCGGCGTTCGCCGCGCCGACCTTGCCGACCGTCAACACGGCACCACCGGCGCACGATCACCTTGGTGCAAATGTCTGAACTGCTCTCCCCGACCAACCCGGCGGGCGACTGCCACGGGCGACGGCCGAGGAACCGCGCGAGCACACGGCCATGCAGGCGCCGACAGGAAGACACGAACCGAAGCAACCCAACCGGCCGGAGCCGACCGGACTACGGAGCACGGCGACGGGCAGCGAGCTGCCACAACCCAGCCGAGACGCTCTGGCGAGACGCGCCCGCAGACGGGCCGCAATAGTGGTCCAGACGCAGAGCGGCAGGCGCAATCGGGCGGCAGGCGACGAAATCCCATTGCCTATGTAAAGGCGGGCGTCCCCTCGGGACGGGACAAAACTCTGCGGCCTCGTTCACGCCGTCGCCCGCCTCACGCTGACGACCTGGTCCCGATGCAGGCGCGCACGATGCCTCACCCGATCGTGCCCGGTACGCAGGAATGCGTCGATGTCCCTCGCTGTCGAGTTGCACGCCTTTACAGAGGCATGAACACGACAGCGTCATTCACATCGCACGAGACACCGACCCGCCAGCGGCCGCTGCTGATCACTGTGACCCAAGCGGCCGAGATGCTCGCGCTGAGTCGATCATCGATCTACCAACTCATCTGGACCGATCAACTCGTCCCGATTCGCATCGGTCGCAGTGTCCGATTCTCGATTGACCACCTCGAACGTTTCGTCGCCGATCGCTCCGAGGTTCGATAGGAGCCGTTGTCAGTCGTTAGTTGTCGACTGATTGCCGTCGAGAACGAGCAAAGCTTCTTCCGGGGAACCGTTGAAGGCTTCGAGAACGTCGACCGACGCTGCGAGTAGTTCATGGATCGCATCGGTCGACACATTCCCGACTCGAAGCCACACAACCTTCGGCGGCGGTCCGTGCAGAAACGCGAGTTGACGGAAGTCCGCGTCCTTGGACACCACGACGAATCCCTCGGCGCCGGCGTGCGCCCAGATCTCGTGATCGGTCGCCTGATCGAGCCCGACCTCGGCGACGTGCTCACTCTCGGGGAACGCCGATGCGAGGCGGTTGACGAGACGGCGCGACAGGTTCTGATCGAACAGCAGTTTCACGCCGGCGAAGCAAGGCGGTGTTCGCGATTGGCAGCGAATTCGAGCGCCGCTCGCACGTGGTCGCCGGTGAGTTCGGGGAAGTCGGCGACGATCTCATCAGACGTCATCCCCGACGCGAGGTACTCGAGGACGTCGTAGACCGTGATGCGCGTGCCGACGAACGTCGGCTTCCCGCTCCGAACGCCAGGACGGGTCTCGATCAACGACATCAGATCCACACCCACATCGTACTCATCTGGGCCGAATTGCTGAGCCGAAATCGATCTCGAAGAACCCCCCGAAGAACCCCCTCGACGAAAACACAGAAAGTCCCAGTCGGAGGAAACTACCTCTGACCAGGACTTTCGTACGTCGGGCTGACAGGATTTGAACCTGCGACCCCTTGT
>JAJCXU010000124.1 GCA_029263275.1 Ilumatobacter sp. | reverse complement strand
GGCTTCCGGCACCACGATCACCTTCCCCGGCTACCGCGCTGTGTACGTCGCATCGAAGGAAGAAACGGGCGAAGACGCTGCCGACAAGGAAGCGTTGTTGCCACCGCTCCAACAGGGCGATCTCGTGCCGATCTCATCGATCACGCCGAACGGCCACACGACCACACCACCGTCGCGCTTCACTGAAGCCTCACTGGTCAAGCGGCTCGAAGAACTGCGCATCGGCCGGCCGTCAACCTGGGCATCCATCATTCAGACCGTGCAAGACCGTGGTTACGTGTGGAAGAAGGGTCAAGCGCTCGTTCCGACCTGGACCGCGTTCGCCGTCATCCGGTTGCTGGAGGAACACTTCGAAGCGCTGGTCGACTACGAGTTCACCGCATCGACCGAACACGATCTCGACGCCATCGCCAAGGGCGAGCGCCAGAAAGACAAGTGGCTGCAGCGCTTCTACTGGGGCGATCAGGGTGACGACTCCGTGCCGGCAATCACGGCCGAGGCCGGCGACGGCGACGATGCGTTGCTCGGTCTGAAGCGACTGGTCGAAGAGAACCTCGACCACATCGACGCCGCAGAGATCAACACGTTCCCACTCGGCAACGACCCCGACGGCAACGAGATCGTCGCCAAGCCCGGCAAGTACGGCCCATACGTCAAGCGCGGCGAAGACACCGCCTCGGTGCCCGACGATCTGGCTCCCGACGAACTCACCGTCGAGAAGGCCATCGAGCTGCTCAACGCACCGAAGATGGAAGATCCAATCGGCGAGCTCGACGGGCTCCCGGTGTTTGCGAAGAACGGCCGCTACGGCCCGTACGTGCAGTGGGGCGATCACGACAATCCTCCTCCCGGCATGGAGAAGCCCAAGATGTCGTCGCTGTTCCAAACCATGGTGTTCGAGAACATCACCATGGACGACGCCGAGAAGCTGCTGCAGCTCCCCCGGCATCTCGGTGACGACCCCGCCGACGGCATCGCGATCTATGCGAACAACGGTCGCTACGGGCCCTACGTGATGAAGGAGAAGGACTACCGGAACATCGATTCCGAAGACCGCCTCCTCGAAATCACCCTCGACGAGGCGCTCAAGATCTACTCCGAGCCGAAGGTCTACAAGCGCGGCGGCCGCAACCTCGCAGCCAAGGGTCCGCTCAAGGAATTCGGCGTCGATCCCGTCAGCGAGAAGAACGTCACCGCCAAGGACGGTCGGTTCGGCGTGTACGTCACCGACGGCGAAACCAATGCATCACTCGGCAAGGGCGACCGGCTCGAGGAGATCTCACCCGAGCGCGCCTACGAACTGCTCGCCATTCGCCGCGAGGCCATCATCGCCAAGGGCGGGACCCCGGGCAAGAAGGCCAAGGCCACGAAGAAGAAGGCTGCCGCCAAGAAGAAGGCAGCCACCAAGAAGACCACGGCCAAGAAGAAGACTGCTGCGAAGAAGAAGGCTGCGGCCAAGAAGCCCGTCATCACCGACATGGCCGACGACTGACCGGTCAGTCTGTGCCAGGCACAGACTGACCGCCTAGCCTCGACACCCGTGACCGGGCCGCACTACATCGCCTTCGAAGGCGCCGAAGCCTGCGGCAAATCAACCCAGGCGGCGTTGCTCGCCGATCGACTCGATGCCGTGCTCACCCGCGAGACCGGTGGGACCTCCGTCGGCGCTCGGCTGCGCGAGATCCTGCACGACAACACCGTCACCAATCTCACGGCCCGCGCCGAGGCGCTGATGACCGCAGCCGATCGGGCCCAGCACATCGCCGAGGTGGTCGCCCCAGCGCTCGACGCTGGACGGAGCGTCGTCAGCGATCGCTCGCTCTACTCGACGCTCGCCTACCAAGGCTTCGGACGCGAGCTGCCGGTCGAAGAACTGAAGCACATCAACGACTGGGCCATTGCTGGGCGCTGGCCGCAGCTGGTCATCTTCCTCGACACACCTGACGAGCTGACCGCTGAACGCCTCCGGGGTCGCGATCTCGACCGTTTCGAGGCGGCAGGCGACGCGTTCCACCAGCGTGTCATCAACGGCTTTCGAACCATGGCCGAGCTCGAGCCCGAGCGTTGGATCACGATCGACGGCCGGGGCACCATCGACGACGTCGAAAGCGCGATCGCCTCCGCACTCGCCGAGCGAGGCGTGCAGTGAGCGACATGGGCGACGACGAGCTCACCGAGGAACAGCTCGAAGCCGCCATCGTTGCTGACGAGGCAGCGGCGGCGGCCCAAGCCGGAGTGAGCGGCGCCGGCGGCTCAAACGCTCCGCTCGACCTCGGTGATCCGGGTGACGTGTGGAACGACGTCGTCGGCCAGAAGCAGGCCGTCGAACATCTCCGAGCTGCTGTTGCGCGTGGGCCGGTGCACGCCTATCTCTTCGTCGGGCCATCGGGGTCGACCAAACTCGAAGCGGCACGGGCCTTCGCCGCCTCATTGATGTCGGGCGGCGAAACGCGCGACGACCGAGACGCCCGACTCATCCTCACCGGCGAGCACCCCGATGTACGCGAGGTGCAGCGCGTCGGTGCATCGATCTCTGCTGAGCAGGCCAAGGAAGTCGTTCGTGTGTCGTCGCTCGCACCGACCGAGGGCGCACGGAAGGTCCTCATCCTCGACGAATTCCACCTGCTGTCGCCGAACGGCGCGGCGCTGATGCTGAAGACGATCGAGGAACCGCCCGAGTCGACGATGTTCATCATCCTCGCCGACTTTGTGCCGCATGATCTGATCACCATCTCGTCGAGGTGTGCGCGCATCGACTTCCGCGCCATTGGCGCCGACGTCATCGCGGCACGTCTGTTGACCGAAGGCATCAACCCTGCCGGAGCGATGGTTGCGTCGAAGGCGGCGTTGGGCAACCTCGACCGAGCACGGGTGCTCGCCACTGACCCCGCCCTGGCAGAACGACGCAAGGCGTTCGTCGAGGCGCCCGGACAGCTCGACGGCACGGGCGCTGTGGCCATGCGACTCGCCGCACGTCTGCTCGAATTGATCGACGCCGCTGCCGAGCCCCTGGCGGAGCGCCATGCCGCCGAGGTCGAGGCACTCGACGCGCGCATCAAGGAGCACGGTGAGCGCGGCAGTGGCAAGAAGCAGCTTGAGGAGCGCCACAAGCGCGAGTTGCGACGACACCGCACCGACGAGCTCCGCAGCGGCCTCGCCACATTGGCGTCGACGTATCGCGACCAGGCCGTCTCTGCCGTCACGTCAGGCAACACTCGCGTCGACACGGCGAGCTGCGCGGCGGCTGTCCAGCGAATTCACACGACACTGGAGTCGTTCGAGCGCAATCCCAACGAGCGGTTGCTGCTCGAATCGCTGCTCTGGTCACTGCCGACCGCCGGTATCTCTGCCTGAGCGGCCATCTCCACGACTACCGTGACGATCATGGGAGTGCACGTGATTGCGGTCTATCGACCGAAGCCAGGCAAGCAGGCGGATCTCGAAGCCGAGACGCTCGCCCACGTGCCAACGCTGCGTGCACTGGGCTTGGCAACCGACGCCCCGGCCACGGTGCTCCGGGCCCCCGACGGGACCTTGCTGGAGCATTTCGAGTGGGTCGATCACGCCGCGATCGATGCCGCGCACGAGCATCCAGTTGTCATCGCAATGTGGGGTCGCTACGACGCGTGTTGCACCTACGGGACACTTGCCGATCTTCCCAACGCGGCGGCGATGTTCCCCGAATTCGAACACATCGGCACGTACTGATGCGCCGCCTGCTCGCCGCGGCGATGATCTCCCTGCTCGCGTTGTCGGCCTTGGGCGGCACCGCACTTGCCCACTCCGGGCTCGGAGCGGCCAGCCCCGCGCCCGGCTCCCGCGTCGGCGGCGAGATCACCGAGATCCAGTTGCGGTACAACAGGACGGTCGAGGACGTCGACGGTTCGGTTACCGATCCGGACGGCAACGTCCTCGAGTCCACGTGGGTGCAGGATGGCAACCTGCGTGTCACTGTGACGCTCGCCGAGCCGCTCCTGACTCCGGGCGAGTACGCCGTGCGCCACATCAGCACCGACGTGGAGGACGCCGACCGCGTCGAAGCTGCCTTCCTCTTCACGTATGACCCGACAGCACCAGCCCCGCAGCTCCAGATCATCCCGGACGACGACGGCTTTCCGTGGATCTGGGTGGTCATCGGCGTGGGCGTCGTCATCATCGACCTGCTCATCTGGCGTCTCTACCGTGCGATGAAGCGCGCCCGACAGAACCAACCCTCGACCTGACACACTCTGCCTGATGCAATGGCCCTGGTCCGACGTCTGGATCGCCCGCCACGGAGAGACCGAGTGGAACGTTGAGGGCCGCCGCCAGGGTCGCCTCGATTCACCGCTCACCCCACGCGGCATCGCCGACGCCGGCCGGGTCGCCGATCTGACACGCGGGTGCGCGGTCGACGCAATCTGGTGCAGTCCAATCGGTCGCGCCGCCCAGACCGCCACACTCGTCGGCGACTCGATCGGGTTGCCGGCCACGGTTGTCGATGGCTTGGCTGAGGTCGACCACGGAAGCTTCGCGGGTCTCACCAACATCGACATCGAGGCAGCAGCGCCTGGCGCGCTCGCGGCGAGAGCGGCTGACAAGTACGCCTGGAGATTCCCCCATGGTGAGAGCTACGCCGATGCAGACGACCGGGCCCGACTCACACTCGATGCCCTCGCCCGCCACCCCGCCCAGCGGCCGCTGATCATCACTCATCAGATGATTGCCCGGGTACTGCTGAAGAATCTGCTCGCCGTGTCGGCCGACGATGCGCTCAAGCTCAGTGTCGAACACGGCACCGTGTGGCACATCAACCCCCAGCTCAACGTTCGGACGATTCTCACCGTCGGCCGACAATGACCTGGGTACGGTGACCCGATGGTCAAGTGGAACGTGCACGGCGAACGATCGATCTACACGTCTCCATGGGTTTCGCTCGCGCTGACCACGGTCGAGCCTCCCGGCGTCGAGCCGTTCGAACACCACGTCATCCGAGCGCCGGGGCCCGCTGCCGGCTGCGTGATCGTCCGCGACGGCGACGCGAGCCAAACAGGCGACCAGGAAGTACTGCTGCTCTACCGTCACCGCTTCATCACCGACACGTGGGGCTGGGAGATCCCGGCTGGAGGCGTCGATGCCGGTGAGACACCCGCAGACGCTGCGGTGCGAGAGTCAGTCGAGGAGACGGGCTGGCAGCCCATTGGGACCCCTCACCCCGTCGCGGCATTCCACCCGTCGAACGGCCTGAGCGATCAGACGTTCCACATCTTCTGGTGCCAGGGAGCGGATCACGTCGGCGATCCGACTGACCCGACCGAAGCCAGCCGGATCGAGTGGACACCGACCACTCGGGTCCTCGAGTTCGTTCGCACCGGCGGCATCACCGATGGTCTCAGCCTCACTGGACTCTCGATGGCCCATACCATCGGCGTGTTGTCGGCGCGCTGACGACGATCTGACCGGCCCCGATCGGCCATACTCTCGCCATGGCTGCGGAGTACACCTCAACCAACCGAGGTCTCACGTTGTGGCCGCCGGTCCGTTTCGAGAAGCTCGTCTGGCTGATCTCGGAGGGCGGCGACTCACGTCGCTCATCGCGTGACCGCACGTACAACTCGGCGATCCTCGATGAAATCGCTGACGCCAGCATGCTCATCCCGTCAGACTGTGCGCTGATCTCCGAAGACGTGCGCGCCGCCATCGCTGCGTTCGACATCCGGGTCGGCGACACGCTCGCACCGCTCGAAACACTGCTCGTACGCATCGAGGCATCAGCGTCGTCTCGTATCGAGAACGTCGCTGCATCATTGCCCGACTTGTTCATGGCCGAGGCCGGCGATGAGATGGGGCGCTCGGTCGCTGACGTGATCGGCAATGTCGATGCAACCGCGGCGGCGATCGACCTGTCGAGCGACATTTCGGCCGAGACAATTCTCGACATCCACCGCGCGCTGCTGATCGACACCCACCCGGTGCTGGCCGGCAAGTGGCGCACGGAACCGGTCTGGATTGGCAGCTACTCAGCCGGGCCGCCGGAGGCAACATTCGTCCCGCCC
Organism: Ilumatobacter sp.; assembly: GCA_029263275.1. Lineage (GTDB taxonomy): Bacteria > Actinomycetota > Acidimicrobiia > Acidimicrobiales > Ilumatobacteraceae > Ilumatobacter_A. Next base: position 2,249 of record JAJCXU010000124.1, on the reverse strand, counting down.
GCTGCTCGACTCATCCCTGATGCCATCGACGACCTCTGTGAGTTCATGAACCGCACCGACATCCCGGTGTTCATCCAGGCGATGGTGATGCACGCTCACTTCGAAACCATCCATCCGTTTCCCGACGGGAACGGGCGCGTCGGCCGTGCACTCATCCATGCGTTGCTGCGACGCGACGGCCTGACCAAGGCGGCCACGCTGCCCATTTCGGCGGGCATCGTCAGCCAGAAGCACCGCTACATCGAGGCGCTCACCGAGTACCGGTCGGGTGACTACGTGCCGATCGTCGAGCTCGGCGCCGATGCCACGTTCGCTGCACTTCGCAGCGCCAGCATGTTGTTCGATGACATCGAGATGATCGTGCGGCGCTGGCGCGACCTCACCGGCCCGATCAGGTCCGACTCCGTCGTGCACCCCATCGTCGACCAACTCCTCGAACATCCCATCGTCGATACGAAGTCACTCAGCGAGCTCATCGACGCGAGCAGCTCAGCGGTGAGCGGTGCCGTCCGCCAACTGGTCGACCTGGGCGTCTTGCAGCCGCTCGATCCATCTGCGCAGCGCGGGCAGCGTTGGGGTGCACACGAAGTGATTCGCGTGCTCAACTCCTTCACCAGCCGCTCGATCAACCCCTTCGGCCGCCACTAGTCACAGCGGATTCACGTCTGCACCCGGTCCGGACGTGAGCGGCGCCTCACGTTTGCACCCGGTCCGGACGTGAATGGGTGGGAGCGCGCGCCTCGGGATGAAACCGGACTGTCGGTAGCCTGCACGGATGACATCGACGCTCGGAACCGCTCCGACCACGCTGCCGCAGGCCAACGAGCCGTGCTGGTGCGGGAGTGGACGCAAGTACAAGCGCTGTCACAAGAAGTCAGAGGGACGCATCCTGCCGGGCACGGTCACACCGATGCGCGAGGTCCCCGACCACATCGCGCGCCCGCCCTACGCCGACACCGGCGAGTACGAGTCCTGGGACGAGGGTCGCGTCAAGTCGCCTGAGATCATCGAGCGAATGCGTGCATCTGGCAAGCTCGCCGGCGAAGTGCTGGCCATGGCCGGGCGGATGGTGGCGCCCGGCGTCACCACCGAAGAGATCGACATCGCGGTGCACGACGCATTCGTCGCCGCAGGTGCGTACCCGAGCACGATCAACTATCACGGCTACCCCAAGGCCTGCTGCACGTCAGTCAATGAAGTGATCTGTCACGGCATCCCCGACTCACGCCCGCTGCGCGAGGGCGACATCTGCAACATCGACGTCACCGGCTGGCTCGACGGCGTGCACGGCGACACCAACGCCACCTTCTTCGTCGGCGATGTCGATCCCGAGAGCCAGCAGCTGGTCCGCGTCACCGAAGAGGCCACATGGCGCGGCATCGAGGCCGTCAAGCCGGGGAGCCCACTCAGCGACATCGGCCGAGCAATCGAAGCCGCCTGCAAGCCACACAAGTACGGCGTGGTCCGTGCGTTCGTGGGCCACGGCATCGGCGAGCAATTCCACACCGACATCCAAGTGCTGCACTACTTCGACTCGCGGGCATCGACGATCATGCGCGAAGGCATGACCTTCACAATCGAGCCGATGATCACCCTCGGCACCATCAACTACAAGATCTGGGACGACGACTGGACCGCGGTGACCTCGGACGGCAAGCGCACCGCCCAGTTCGAACACACGATCCTCGTCACGGCCGACGGTGCCGATGTGCTCACTGCAGGGCCCGGAACCGTCAGCCCGTCTGCTCCCTGGTTGCGCTGACGCCACGCCTCGCCGTCACCCTCAAGGGGCGACGTCTGCAAGGTCGTTGATGTAGGCGATGATGTCGGCGATCTCCTGATCATCGAGATTGTTGCGTGGCATCTGCACTGCGAAGTCGGCCAGGAGATCGGCGCCGGGGTCCTTGATGGAGCGAATCAGATACTCCTCGTCAGCCACCACACTGGTGCCATCGGCGAGCTCCACGTCTGCGCCTGCCAGGCCTTGCCACGTCGGCCCAACCCCGCCTTGACCATCGGGGCCATGGCATCCCGCACACCCGCTGGAGACCGCAAGACTCTTGCCTCGCTCGCCGGCCGCGGACAGCTCAGGCCCGGCCGTGTCGTCGCCACATGCTGCTGCGCCAATCGCGAGCGTCGACGTGATCAGCGCAGCGGAAATCCAACGTCGTACCTGCCCGTCCGTGTGCATCTTCATCACATCATTGTCGCAGCTCAGACCATCATTTGCCTGCCGACGGCGCTGTGAC
>JAJCXU010000123.1 GCA_029263275.1 Ilumatobacter sp. | reverse complement strand
CGCGCTCTGGTACCTCGAAAACAACGACGACGTGAAGCTGGCCGGCGCGGACCCACTCGGTCACTTTCTTGGTCACGGCGAACTCGAGAATCGGAGCCCCGGGCCGATGTTCGACTCGGCGGCCTATGTACTGGCACACCCTGACGCCGACGGCGCCGCGCTGACGCACCTTCACCGCACCTTCCAATCACAGAAGACAGGAACACAACGTCTCTCCGCAATCACGTCGCAGTGGTTTGACGAAGTCTGGTACCGACAGGCGCATTCAGGAGTCGACGGCGCCGACTTCGAGCACGAACATCCGCTCGCGCACTACGACCGAACCGGGCTCGACCCGAGTCCCGTGTTCGACCAAGCCGACTACCAATCCCAACTCACAGCGGCGGGTATCGACCAGCATCCGCTCGACCATTGGCTGGCCACCGAAGCGTCGACGATCGTCCCGTCGATACGACCGCGCGTTCTTGCCCGAACACCGACGGATCCACCAGGCCAACCGTTGGTCCGACATCGGGTCAGAGCCCGCTCCGAACTCGCCGATCTGGACCTCGTGGTGATGATCCACGCGTACTACCTCGACGTGCTTGCCTCCCTGCTCCGTCGCCTCACGCTCCTTCCGGTCACGCCAACCCTGCTCGTCAGCGTCACCAACCTCGCCGATGCCACGCAGGCTCACCGAACGATCGACGACGTGCTCGGACCCGACCAGCCGCGAGTCATCAAGGTGGCACCCAACCGGGGTCGCAACTTCGCTCCCCTGCTCTGCTCCTTCGCCGACGAGATCAACGGTCACGAGCACCTCCTCCATCTCCACACCAAGAAGTCGCTCCACATGGGCTACGAGCGGACGGATTGGCGCACACATCTCGTCGGATCGCTCCTGCCATCAACGTCAGGTGTCGACGCGATCCTGAGCCTGCTGGCCGACGATCCGAGCGTCGGCGTCGTCCATGGTCCGACCTGGGACCCCATCACGCACTACGCGCACTATTGGTTCGGGACCGCTACGGCCGGCGCCGACTTGTACGACCGACTGGGTGTCACCGATCGGTCGGCGCACGGCTACGTCGTCTATCCCGTGGGTGGGATGTTCTGGGCGAAGGTCGATGCCATGCGCCCGCTGCTCGACCTCGAACTCACAGCGGGCGACTTCGACCGCGAGCACGGCCAAAACGACGACACCCTCGCCCATGCCATCGAGCGATCGATTCCGGCAGCCGCTGCGGTGGCCGGGTTCGACACGGTGGAGTTCGACGCTGCCGCCGCGCAGTGGAGACGAAACTGGTCGCCTCGGCACCATCCGAAATACGGACCTGCGGATGTCGACGTCCTGAAGGCTGCGTTGGATTCAGCCAAGCTCGTCACCGTCGGGCTGTTCGGCACGTTGGTCACCGGCTCGACTGACACCGATGCCATGACTCCGCGCAAGTGGCTGATCGACGAACTGTTGCACGATCGCTCCGGAGTCTCCTCGCACGGCGGCGCACGGCGGCGCTTTGTCCTGATGACCGACACCGACCAACCGCTCGCCGCCGTCGAGGACGTGCTCGCGGAAATCGGTCTCGGCGACCTGTTCGATGACGTGTACATCTCGAGCGTGTGCGGAGCGCGCAAGGACGATGGTCCGATGTGGGACCTGGTCCGTGCGGCCGAGGATCCCCAACCAGATCGTTGGCTGCACATCGGGGCCAACGAGGTCACCGACATCGAACGTGCAATCGAACGCGGCATCGCGCCGTTCCACGTCGCAGCGCCCATCCCAGCGGCGCCGAACGTCACCTGACGAGTCGCGCGACCAAACGGTCGCGACCCGAACCCAGGAAGCGACGCAGACGTCGGTTGAACCCGACCGGGCTCGCAGCCTCGACGACCTCCGGGGCATCGGACACGTTGGCGGGGCCCGGGTGAGCGACAGGGGCGTTCATCATGCCGATCACCTGCGCTGCAACGGCCTCCCCGTCGGGCACAACCGGCCAGTCGGCGTTCGACCCCGCAGCCGCAGCGTCTTGGCAGGTGACGATCCATTGGAAGGTCTCAGCTTCGGGGTCATCGGACAGAATCCGGCGTCCGAACTCCAACAAGTTCTCGTCGATGTCAACCTGCGCATCGCCGATCGGAGAATGGACACGCTTCCACTCGACCGGCGCGAGGCCGACATCGCGGATCATCCCAACAAGTGCCTTCAGTGTGAAGAGCTGCGTGTGAGTTCGGTCGAGCAGGCCCGAATCCTGATAGTCGAAGTTGCCGGCGAGCAGCGCCAACCTCACGTCAGCGTGAGCAACGTTCGGGATCGACAAGATGTATCTGCCGTCCGGCTTCATGAGCTCGCGCACGCGGCGAAGGCACCCGGCGGGATCGCGAAGATGTTCGAGCACGTCGGCGGCGATCAGCGTGTCGAAGCTGCCCGCATCGAGATCGCTCAACAGGTGTCGCCCATCGCTGTCGACGCGGTCGAGATCGCCGACGAGGATCTCGTCGGCAAATGAGGCGGCGAAGCGTGCTGCGACTGGGTCGATCTCCACGGCGGTGACCTGATGGCCTCGTCCGGCCATCTCTTTGGTCATGACGCCGGTCGAACAGCCGAGTTCGAGTACCCGCTGCGGTTCAGGTGACATGCAGCCGAGTGCAACCGCTCGCGAGTCGCCAGGATTGTCGAGCACGAGCGCGATGTCGTATCGCTCCCAGTACTCGCGATCCGATTCCGTCGGCGCTTGATCTGCGTCGAGTTCAGTGTCCGGCATCTGGGCAGTGTAGAGCTCGGAGCGATTCGAGGCCGTGTGTCTGCTGGGCCTGTCTGTGAACCCGGCCGGTGCGCGATTACGGGACGCGGAGGAGACGGAACGTGTCGGTCGAGGCAGCCGAGATACCGGCGACGACTCCGATCAGGTCGCCGCTGGCGACATGACGCTCACGCTTCGCCTGCAACACCGAGAGACGCACACGCTCCTCGTACTCAGCGCTCGCACCTTCGAAGTAGACCGGCGTGACACCCCAGCTCGACGCGAGTTGACGCACCGTTGCGTGCGACCCGCTGAAGCCGAGAATCTTGGCGCTGGGACGGAAGCGGGCCATCGACCGAACGGTGAAGCCACTCGCCGAGATGCAGAGCAGAGCGCGCACACGAAGTTCTTCCGCGGCGCGTGCTGCCGAGATGGTGACCGCATCGGTGATTGCGGCCTCACTGTGATCCTGATCTGCCATGCGCAGCGCGGCCACACGTTCGGCCCAGCTGCTGTGGTTGAACTGGTCGTCGGAGCGTTCGGCGATGCGCGACATCGTCTCGACGACGAGCGCCGGATGGTCGCCGATCGCGGTTTCTGCTGAGAGCATCACCGCGGACGTGCCGTCGAACACGGCGTTCGCGATGTCGGTCGCCTCGGCGCGGGTCGGCGCTTGTGCGGTGACCATCGAGTCGAGCATCTGCGTCGACGTGATGACCGGCAGTCCGCCAGCGATGCAGTCTCGAATCACTTGCTTCTGCAGATGGGGAAGTTCTTCGAGTTCGGCCTCACGGCCGAGCGCACCTCGGGCGACAAGAATGCCCGCGGCGTCTTCGATGATGCTGGGAAGATTCTCGACTGCTGCAAGCGTTTCAACCTTGGCGATGACCAACGGCCCGCGAGGGTGCGCCTCGACGCTGAGCTGGCGCAGGTCGCGCCCAGCGTTCACGCTCATCGCCACCATGTCGACGCCCACCTCGACGAACGCTGCCAGCGCTTCACGGTCCTCGTCGGACAGTGGGCGGTACTCAGCGGAGCCGAAGGGGATGTTGACGCCGGCGCGCCCGGTGAGTTTGCCGCCTGAGGCGACGCGAGCGATGACCTCGTCGTCGTTGACGTGCTCAACGATGACGACAACTGATCCGGCGAAGGTGATCTCGTCACCCACGTGGCAATCGTCAACAAGGTGTGCGTAGTCGATCTCGATTCGATCGGCGGTGCTGACTTCGTCGCCGACGACCAAGCTGACGACGTCGCCGATCACGAAGTCGAGACCTTCGACGGCCACACGCCCGATCCTGATCTTCGACCCGGGCAGATCGACCAGGGTGCCGACGGTCTTGCCCATGCGCTCGGCGACGTCTCGGATGCGTTGGTGGCGCGTCAGCGCCTCGTCGAGCGGGGTGTGGGCGAGGGCGATGCGCGCCACGTCCATCCCCGCGTCGATCATGGCCTCGAGCGTTGCTTCGGACTCTGACGCTGGGCCGATGGTTGCGATGATCTTGGTGCGACGTACCACGAGGCGAACAGTACCGGGCGAATTGAGCGAGCGGCGGCTGACAGAATGGTCCGATGACATCGAGTACGAGCAACACGTTGCACTGGTCCGACGCCAACACCGAGGTGCACAAGGTCGTGGTGGGCCCTTTCGAGAACAACGTGTTCGTCGTTCGCTGCAAGGCGACTGGCGATGCTGTGCTCCTCGATGCGGCAAACGAGCACGAACAACTCCTCGAGCTCTGCGACGCGTTGGGTGTCAAGCGAGTGCTCGAAACGCATGGCCACTGGGATCATATTCAGGCGGTCCCGGCCATGCGCGAGGCCGGCTACGAGGTCGCTGTCACCAAGCTCGACGCCCCCATGCTCGCCGAGGTCGGCTACGACGTCTTCCTCGACGACACCGAGGTGATCGAAGTCGGCAAGCTGCGGTTGCACGCCATCCACAACCCCGGACACACCCCGGGTTCGATCTCCTTCGCGCTGGAGAACACTCCCCTACTCTTCACCGGCGACACGCTCTTTCCTGGCGGGCCGGGCAACACGAGGTCCGACGCGGACGACTTCAGCACCATCATCCGATCGATCACCGACCGACTCTTCACCTTCGACGACAACACCATCGTGTTGCCGGGCCACGGCGACAACACCACGATCGGCACCGAGCGCCCACACCTCGAGGAATGGATCGAACGCGGCTGGTGAGAGTTACGCATGGGGTCAGGCCCCTTTCGTAACTCTGCGTCACCTCTGCCCTCTGTGACTGTCGTACGATTCCGCCATGACCTCACCCTTCTTCGCTGACGTCGACCGCATCGCGTACGAGGGACCCGACTCCGACAATCCGCTCGCCTTCCGCTGGTACGACGCCGACCGCGTGGTCCTTGGCAAGACGATGGCCGAACATCTCCGGTTCGGTGTCTGTTACTGGCACAGCTTCGCGTGGGACGGTTCGGACATCTTCGGCGCCGGCACCCTCGACCGGCCGTGGAATCCCGCCTCCCGCACCGGCGACGCTGCACTCGACCCGATGGACGCCGCGAAGCTCAAGATGGCAGCGGCGTTCGAGTTCATCGAGAAACTGGGTGCCCCCTTCTTCTCGTTCCACGACATCGACATTGCTCCGGCAGGTGCTTCCTTTGCCGAGACGTGCCGATACTTCGACGAGATGGTCGACGAGGCCTCGATCCACATGGAGCGGACGGGCATCGAGTTGCTATGGGGTACCACCAACGCCTTCTCCCATCCACGATTCATGGCCGGCGCAGCAACGAACCCCGATCCCGACATGTTCGCCTACGCAGCCGCCCAGGTCGCCCATTGCATGAACGCAACGAATCGTTTGGGTGGCCACAACTACGTGCTGTGGGGCGGCCGCGAGGGCTATGAGACATTGCTCAATACCGACATGAAGCGTGAGCTCGATCAGCTCGGTCGGTTCATGAACATGGTCGTCGAGCACAAGCACGCAATTGGTTTCGAGGGCGCGTTGCTGATCGAACCGAAGCCGATGGAGCCCACCAAGCACCAGTACGACTATGACGTTGCCGCGGTCCACAGCTTCTTGCAGACATACGGCCTTGCCGATGAGATCAAGGTCAACATCGAGGTCAACCACGCCACGTTGTCCGGACACGACTTCCAGCACGAGGTCGCCGCTGCAGTCAACGCCGGCATCTTTGGATCCATCGACGCCAACGCCGGCGACGACCGACTGGGCTGGGACCTCGACCTCTTCCCACGGTCGGT
>JAJCXU010000122.1 GCA_029263275.1 Ilumatobacter sp. | reverse complement strand
GGGTCCAGCTCATGCCGTACTCGGCGGGGAGGCCGAGCTTGGGTGCCGCGGTGGTGAGCTTGGCTGTGGCCGCGCCGAAGCGGAGGTCGCAGAACAGTACGAGCGCCAGGCCGACGCCCGCGCACGCGCCGTTGACGGCAGCAATGATCGGAAGTCGATAGCCCAGCTGCCACGCGAAGTCGGCGTCGAGGCGATCGCCACCACCGGGTTCAGCGATGTCAGCGGGCAGACCGGTGTCGTAGCCGCCCTTGTCGACGTGGCCGGCCAGCGCGTCTGAGTCGCCGCCCACGCAAAACGCTGGGGGAGTCCCCGTGACGACGACGGCACGGACGCCGGGTCGGTGTTCGAGGTCGGCCATCACGCGCCGGTAGTCGGCATGCATGTTGCCGGTCCAGGCGTTGTGGCGATGTGGACGATGCAGCCAGACCGTCGCGACGGGGCCTTCGATGGTCCAGCGAATCGCCGTCGTCTCCCCGGTGGTTGGTTCGTTTGTCATCCCCAAATCGCTTTCAGCACGCCTTCGGTCAGCTCCGGGCGGCAGACGAAGAAGTCTGGGAGCCACGGGTCTCGGTCGTTGTACACCAATGGTGATCCGTCGACTCGGCTTGCGTGGAAGCCGGCGGCCATGGCGACCGCGGCGGGTGCGGCCGAATCCCACTGATACATCCCGCCGTCGTGCACGTAGATGTCGGCTTCGCCCATGACGACGGCCATTGCCTTCGCTCCGGCAGATCCGAGTCGGACGGCGTCGCAGCCGAGACCCTCGGCCACCAGGACCGCGGCATACGGCGCACGACTGCGCGAGGTGATGAGCCGCGGACGGTCGCGCACCTGTTCCGGCATCGGAGCGGGTGGATCGGTGGAAAAGACCAGGTCGACGGCCGGCAGGCTGACCGCGGCGGCACCAAAATGTGTTCGTTCCCAGAGGGCGACATGCACAGCCCAGTCATGACGGCCCGGTTCGCCGTATTCACGGGTGCCGTCGAGCGGATCGATGATCCACACGCGATCTGAGTCATACCGCCGAACGTCTTCGAGCCCCTCTTCGGACAGCACCGCGTCGTTGGCTCGGTGGGTGTGCAGCTCGCCTGCCAGGTACCGCTGTGCTGCGGCGTCACCGGCGTCGCGTACGTCCCAGATCGAGGCGCCCGCGGCAAACATCTCGGCGCGGAGTTCGACGAGTACCTCGCCCGCTTCGACCGCCAGCCGGGTAGCCAACTGCGCGTCCGTCTCGGTGACGGGCTCGGCGATGGACATCGGTGCATTCTGGCTGGTTCCCGAGAACGAAACACCATCGCAATCTTGACCGTGCGGGTCTGTGGCCGTCCCGTCGGCACGTACCGTCGTCAGCATGAGGGCTTGGTCTGGGCGACTCCCGATGGTGCTGCTCTTCATGACCGCGTGCAGCGCGTCAGTGGCACCCATCGAGGCATCGTGTCCCGCGAGTCAGTTCGTGAGCGAGACCCCGTTGGTGATTGCCCACGCCGGCGGCAACACGATTGCGCCGTCGAATTCGATGCTCGCCCTCGAGCGCTCTGTCGAGATGGGCGCTGACATACTCGATCTCGACGTCAGGATGACGAGCGACGGCGTCGTTGTCGCACGTCACGACCGCGAGCTGTCGACCACGACCGACGGTTCGGGACCGATCGACGAGACCGCGTGGGTCGACGTCGAACGGCTTGATGCCGCGGTGAACTGGACCGGTGAACCGCTCGACGGCACGGTCGGTATCCCGCGAGTTGATCATGCGCTGGCCGCATTTCCGGACATGTGGTTCTCACTGGAGATCAAGCAGACCGTTCCGCCGATGGGAGCCGCGCTCTGTGAGGTGATCGAGCGGACGGGAAGCGCCGAGCGAGTGTTCATCTCTGCCAACGACGACCAGGCTGCGTACGGATTCAACGACGTCTGTCCCGATGTGCTCTTGACCACCACCTATCGTGACCTCGATGACCGCGCAGCTGCCGACGAAGCGGGACAGCCGTGGTGCTCAGCCTCGCCAATCGGCCAACCGCCGTATCGAGCGGGATTCGACGCCGAACGTGTTGCCGAGTCGCACAACCGTGGAACGGCCATCTTCGTGTGGACCGTCAATGACCTCGACGATTTACGCACCGTTGCCTTGGCCGGCGTCGACGGTGTCTACACCGACCGACCCGACCTCGCCCGGCAGGTGTTCGACAGCCTCGACTGAGACGCCGCATCACGAGTCATGGTGATGCAGCGCGCCCGCAAGCTCAAGTACGGGTCGAGCCGGCACCAGGTCGGCGTGTATCGCGCCCCATCGCGACGGGATCCGCGACGGGATTCAGCGCCGCCCACCATCGTGCTCATCCATGGTGGGTCGTGGACGTGGCCGTACAACCGTTGGGTGATGTGGCTGCTGGCGCGTGACGCCGCTCGACGGGGCTGGGGCGTCTTCAACGTCGACTATCGCCGTGTTGGGCGTCTCGGCGGTGGAGGCGGGTGGCCAGAGACTTTCGACGATGCTCGGGCCGCCATCGACCTGATGACGAACAGCACATCCGGCCTCGGCATTGCTCCTGAGCACGTCGTGGTCGTTGGACACTCAGCCGGCGGGCACCTCGCTCTTGTCGGATCCGCCACAGCGGCGACCCCTCCCGCACTCGTGGTGTCGATGTCTGGGCCCACCGATCTCGAGCGGTTGTGGTCAAATGGATCGCAGCCCGTTCGCGATCTCGTCGCTGGCGCTCCGGAATCGACTCGTTGGTTGGCCACGTCGCCGATCGAGATGGTCCCGTTCGGCCTGCCGATCGTCTGTGTCCACGGCGAAGCAGACACCACGGTGCACCCGAGGCACACGACTGCGTTCATCGAAGCAGCGCGATTGGCGGGAGACCTGGCCGAGGCAGTGCTGATCCCCGACGAAACTCACAAGGATGCGCTCAGGCCGACCTCGGGGATCTGGGCAGCAGTCACCGACGCAATCTCCGAACGGTTCGAGTCGGACATTCAAGTTTGAGTCAAATTCCGTCGATACCCCTGGGTGAAGGCGTCTTCGGAATCCGCAGGATGGACAGGTTGGGCCCACGGGGCCGACGGCCGCGCGGTGACGGTCACGAGTGACCGCCTTGACGACAGCGACGTTGCCGCACGCTGGTTCCCCAAGATCAGGTCATGGTTCGCACTCGGCGCTCCGCTCGAACTGATCAGTCCACTGGCCGTTGCGAGCATCCTTGCCCTGACCGCCCTGATCACGTGGCCGATCGCGATCGTCCTCGGGCTCTGGCTCGTGCCCGGACTTCTCCTCGCCGCAGCGACCCTCGTCGTCTCGATCTGGCTGAGGCGCGTGCGTGCAATCGGGCCCACTCATTCCCACCTGATCGTGCTCGTCCACGTCTGCATGGCGATGGTGGCCGTCGCGTGTTCTCCAGGCGTCCAGCGCGTTCTGGCGGTGTCGGGCGTTGTCGCTGCGATGGCCGTGTTCGCTGGCTTGTTCGTGAGGCCGCGGTTCCTCGTCACCTCGGTCGGGTTGACCGTGCTGTCCATTCTGGTCATGACTCGGTTCACCCAAGGCGGGAGGTCGTTCGCCGACGCGGTCGTCCTGACGATGTTTGCCAGCCTGCTCGCTGTGATGACCGCGCTGACCGCGCGTACGTCACGCCTCGCTGGATCCCTCGACCCGGAGACGGGTGTGAGCAACAACCGGGGCATGGCAATCGTTCTCGGCCGTCAGGTCGCGCGCACGGACGTGGTCGTCGCAACGGTGCATCTCAGTGGCGTCGCCGAGGTTCGAGATGCTTTGGGTCACGAGATCAGCGCCGAGCTGATCAAACGAGCAGTCGAAGACCTCGGGCAGATTCTTCCCGTTTCAGCCCGCGTCGGGCGTGGCGCTGCCGACGACGTGATCGTTGTCGTGCCGAACGACTCGACTCGTGCAATGTCGATGGATGCGTTGGTCGCCGTGACCGTGAAAC
>JAJCXU010000121.1 GCA_029263275.1 Ilumatobacter sp. | reverse complement strand
CCCAGGCCGTCAGGCAGCCCCTCGACCGGCAGCACCACCCCACCCAGAAAGAAGACGAGCTACTGATACAGGAACCACGTGCTCTTCGCATCGCTGAGCCAGAACGCTGCACCGGCAAACAGGTGTTGCGCGATGAGGTTGAGCGTTACGGCCAGCACGACCGAGACGGCGGCGAGCGGCAGCGTCGAGATATCGGGCGGTGCGCCGACGAGCACCGAGGCGAACACCGTCCCGACCGACACACACAGAACGAGTCGCGGCAGGCAGGTCCCGACTTCGGTGAGCACGCGCACCCACAGCCCCGAGACCGGTCGTTGCATCTCGGCCGCGATCTGACCGGAGCCGATGTCGATCCCGATGTCTTCGATCAGCCGCATCGGCACGGAGATCGTGCCCGACTCGGTGGTCGCCACGTACCAGACGATCGCCACGGTGCTGTACCCAGCAATCGACCCACCGTTCGCATTCGCGGCGGTCAACCACAGCGAGGCGAGGACCGCGGTCACGAGGAGGTAGAAGAGACCGATCACCGCCATGCCCGACCGCTCCCCCACCACGCGACGCGATGCGGTTCCAACGACCCGTTGAATCAAGATCAGCGTTCGGCCGCTGGACGCGGCCTCGGGGACGCTCGACGTTCGCGCCTCGATGACATCGGCGCGGCTCATTGGGGACGCTCGTAGATCTCACCGATGACCTGCTCGAGCGGCGGGTCGACCACCGACAGGTCGGCGACGGGAACCGCGTCGAGGAGATGATCGAGCACCTCGCGAATCGGCCGTCGTGTCGTGTCGACATCAATCGACACGACACTTGCGGACCGTTCGAACACCTCGACGTCCGCACCGAAGGCGGTCGACAGTGCCACAGCCAGTGCAGCGCCACCGCCAGCCTCGACCAGGCCGACCTCGATGCGCTTGCGTCCGAGCAGACCAGACCGCATCTCCGCGACAGAGGCGTCATTGACGATCGAGCCGTGGTTGACCACGATCGCCCGGTCGGCAACGTGTTCGATGTCGGCAACGTCGTGGCTTGTCAGGAACACCGTCGTGCCGAGTTCGGTGTTGAGATGGACCAGCAACTCTCGGAATCGCTGCTTGCCGGTGAGGTCGAGGCCAATCGTCGGCTCGTCGAGGAAGAGCAGCTCAGGCTGATGCAACATGCACGCCGCCAACTCACACCGCATCCGTTGCCCCAGCGAGAGCGTGCGCACCGGCTGTTCGAACAACTCGTGTGCCTCGAACAGCTCGGCCAGCTGGTCGATGCGCCGGTCGAGGGTCGCATCGTCGAGACCATAGATCGCACCGAGCATCCGCAGCGAGGAGCGCGGGACGAGTTCAGACCACAACTGCGAACGCTGTCCGAACAGCGTCCCGATACGACGTGTCAGCGCCCGTCGATCACTCCATGGTTCGATGCCGAGCACGCTCGCCGAGCCACTGGTCGGGTGGAGGATTCCGGTCAGCATCTTGATCGACGTCGACTTGCCCGCACCGTTCGGGCCGATGAACGCCAACCGCTCGCCCGCCGACACCTCGAACGAAATGCCGTCGACGGCAACAACGGTTCGGCGCTTCGCCCGACGACCGACGTCGAACTCACGCCTGAGGTTGTTCACCTCGATCGCCCACTCACCAGCCATGTCCCATTGTGGGCACGGCGACCGCCGACCCCGGGGATGGGTTTCACGATCTGCCACCATGGGGCGATGAACAGCGCCAGTCATGACATCGTCATCCGCAACGGCACGATCATCGACGGCACGGGTGGCGAGCCCTACCTCGGCGAGGTTGCCATCGACGGCGACCGCATCGTCGAGGTCGGACCACCCGGCACCGTCACCGCTGCGGGCGCCCGCGAGATCGACGCCGACGGACTGATCGTCACGCCCGGCTGGGTCGATATGCACACGCACTACGACGCACAGGCGACGTGGGATCCCTACCTCACGCCGTCCGGCTGGCACGGCGTCACCACGGTGGTCATGGGCAACTGCGGCGTCGGTTTTGCGCCCGCCGAGCCGGATCGGCGCGAGTGGCTGATCCGGCTGATGGAAGGCGTCGAAGACATCCCCGGCGCAGCGCTGACCGACGGGATCGAGTGGGAGTGGGAGACGTTCCCCGAATACCTTGATGCGCTCGACCGACGCGAGTTCATTGCCGACATCGGCGCCCAGATCCCACACGGCGCGCTACGGGCGTACGTGATGGGTGATCGCTCCGCCGACGGCATCGACGCCACGCCGGCCGAGATCGGCAAGATGGCTGAGCTCACCGAAGAGGCGCTGCGTGCTGGCGCGCTCGGCTTCTCCACCTCGCGGACACCACTCCACAAATCCGCCGACGGCGATCTCGTGCCGGGCACCTCGGCCGACACCGACGAACTGATCGGCATCGCCGAAGGCATGGCATCGGCCGGCCACGGCGTCTTCGAGTGTGCGCTCCACCATCCCGAGGTACCGGAGTCGTTTCCGTGGTTGCGCGAGGTGGCCGCCATCACCAAACAGCCGGTCGTGTTCAACTTCAACATCAACGATCAGTTCCCGGACCTGTGGAAGGACGTGCTCACGATGTGTGAGCAGGCCGAAGCCGACGGACTCGCCGTGCACGGCCAAGTCGCCGGCCGCCCGGTCGGCATCCTGCAGTGCTGGGACGGC
>JAJCXU010000120.1 GCA_029263275.1 Ilumatobacter sp. | reverse complement strand
CGCGCCGCTCGGGCGGAGATCATGGCTCGTTTGACGAGGGGTTCGATGTCATTGCAAGAGGCACTCGTTTCTGACGACAACAACGTCGGCAAGTTGAAGGTCGTCTCGATGCTCGAATCGCTGCCGGGTGTCGGCAAGGTCAAGGCGCGTCGGCTGATGGAAGAAATTGGCATCGCCGACAACCGCCGCGTGCAGGGCCTCGGTGCCCAGCAACGCAAGGCCCTGCTTGCAGAACTCGGCTGACACGCGTTGATCATCGTTGTGTCCGGCCCCGGTGGGGTCGGCAAAGGCACGATCGTCGACGCCGCGGTCAAACGCGATCCTCGGCTGTGGCTGAGTCGGTCGTGGACCACTCGCGAACAGCGGCCCGGAGAAGCCAACGACGCCTACGTTTTCGTCACCGCGGAGGAGTTCGAGTCCCACATCGAAGCCGGTGGCTTCTTGGAGTGGACGAATTTCCTTGGCAACTACTACGGCACCCCGGTTCCCGACGAGGATTCGGGCATGGCAGCCGGCCGCGACATCGTGCTCGAGATCGAAGTCGATGGTGCGCAGCAAGTGAAGCGGCTACGACCAGACGTGATGCTCATCTTCGTCCTGCCACCCAGCCGAGAAGAGCAAGAACGCCGTCTGCGAGGTCGTGGCGACGTCGACCACAAGGTGTTGGCTCGTCTGAAGAAGGCCGAAGAAGAGGAGCCGATCGGGCGCGACCTGGCCGATCATGTGGTGGTCAATGACGACCTTGAAGACACGATCACCGAGATGCTCACCATCATCGACGCTGCACGGTAGACTTATCTGCCTTATGGCGCTTGATCACGACACGATGATTGATCCTCCTATCGAGGGACTCCTCGGTAAGGTCGATTCGAAGTTCACCCTGGTCACGCTTGCTGCGCGGCGCGCACGCAATATCAACTCGTACTTCAACCAGCTCGGTGAGGGTCTGGGTCACATGATCCCGCCGCAGGTGTCCTCCACGGCCCACAAGCCGCTGTCGATGGCCTTCGAAGAGATCGCCGCCGACAAGATCGTCTGGACCGAGGCACCTGAGCCCGCTGAAGAGGTCGAGATCGAAGAGGACCCCGAAGCGCAAGCACAGGCCGCAGCCGACGCTGCCGCCACCACCGACAGCTGATCACGCCAGACTCGCACCGATGAGCGCCTCGCCTCTCGCTGGCAAGCGCATCGTGCTGGGCGTCACCGGCGGCATCGCTGCCTACAAGGCCATCGAGGTCTCGCGCCGTCTTGTCGACGCGGGTGCGCACGTCGTGCCGATCATGACCGATGCGGCCCAACACTTCGTCGGCGCCACAACGTTGAGCGCCCTCGCCTCCGAGCCGGTCCAGACCGAACTCTGGAACAACCCGACCACGCCGATCCCGCACACCGAGGTCGGCCAGGGTGCCGATCTGATTATCGTGGCACCAGCGACAGCGAAGTCGATCGCTGCGTATCGCATGGGATACAGCCACGATCTGCTGCAGAACACACTGATCGCCACGCGGGCACCGGTCATCGTGTGCCCCGCGATGCACACCGAAATGTGGGAGCACCCCAGCGTCGTCGACAACATCGCGACGTTGCGCGCACGGGGTGTCCACATCGTCGAACCCGAGACGGGCCGCTTGGCTGGCGGCGACGTCGGTGCCGGTCGGCTCGCCAGCCCCGAAACGATCGTGGCTGCCGCCGAGCGGCTGCTCGGGCCGTCGGATCTGGCCGGAGTCAAAGTGGTGGTGTCGGCAGGCGGTACTCGCGAGCCGATCGATGCCGTGCGTGTCATCGCCAATCGCAGTTCTGGCAAGCAGGGGTACGCCATCGCGGCCGAAGCGGCAGCGCGCGGCGCGCAGGTCACGCTCGTGTCAACCGTCGGCCTCCCGACCCCAGCAGACGTGCAGGTCGTGGCCGTGGAGACCGCAGCCGAGATGCAGTCAGCGATGGAAACTGCAGCGGGCGATCACGACGTCATCGTGATGGCCGCCGCTGTTGCGGACTTCCGGCCGAGCAACGCAGCATCCGGCAAGATCAAGAAGCACGATGGCGTGCCCGAGATCACGCTTGAGCCAACACCCGATATTCTTGCCGCACTCGGTGGCTCCAAGCGGGCCGGTCAAGTGCTCGTGGGGTTTGCCGCAGAGACTGCCGACCTCATCAGTAACGCCCAAGGCAAGCTCGAACGCAAGCGTCTCGACCTCATCGTGGCAAATGACGTCAGCGCTCCCGGCGTTGGCTTCGCTCACGACACAAATGCGGTTACGATGCTGCGGCCCGACGCGAAGCCTGTCGAGATCGACCTCGCCACCAAGCGAGATGTCGCCCGGGCGGTCATCGACGCGGTCGTCGACATACGAAGCGCCCGTTGATCATCACCAACTCCGACCACTGACAGGACACAGCGGACTCACCATGGCTAACTACACCTTCACCTCTGAGAGCGTGACCGAAGGTCACCCCGACAAGATGGCGGACCAGATCTCTGACTCCGTTCTCGACGCCATCCTCGCCGAAGACCCGGACGCGCGCGTCGCGTGCGAAACCCTGGTCACGACCGGCCTGTGTGTGGTCGCTGGCGAAGTCAGCACCTCCGCCTACGTCGAGATCCCACGCATCGCCCGCGACACGATCAACGCCATTGGGTACGACGACGCCGCAACCGGCTTCGACGGCAACACGTGCGGTGTGATGGTCACCCTCGACGAGCAGAGCCCCGACATCGCTCAGGGCGTCGACTCGAGCGAAGAGGTCCGCAGTGGTTCGGCGGGCGAAGATCATCTCAGTCTGCAGGGTGCTGGCGACCAAGGCATGATGTTCGGCTACGCCTGCAATGAGACCGAGGCGCTCATGCCGTTGCCGATCCACACGGCCCACCGTCTCGCCGAGCGTCTCGCCGAAGTGCGCAAGAGCGGCCAGGTGCCCTACCTGCGCCCCGATGGCAAGACCCAGGTCACGTTCGAATACGAAGACGGCGTGCCGGTCGCGCTCAAGGCAGTGCTCGTCTCGACTCAGCACCAAGACGGGATCGACCGCGACACCGTCATCCGCCCCGACCTCATCGACCAGGTCATCCGTCCGGTCGTGCCCGAGAAGTTCGCTGACGACGAGTACGAGATCTACATCAACCCGACCGGCAAGTTCGTCATCGGTGGTCCGCACGGCGACTGCGGCCTCACCGGCCGCAAGATCATCGTCGACACGTACGGCGGCATGGGCCGCCACGGCGGCGGCGCCTTCTCGGGTAAGGATCCGTCCAAGGTCGACCGCTCGGCAGCGTACGCCGGACGCTGGGTTGCCAAGCACGTCGTGGCCTCCGGCGCAGCGGATCGATGCGAAGTGCAGCTGGCATACGCCATCGGCATGGCGCAGCCCATGAGCATCCTCGTCGAAACCTTCGGCACTGCCAAGGAAGACCCGGCGAAGATCGAAGCTGCGGTCCGGGCAACGTTCGACCTGCGCCCCGGCGCAATCGTGCGCGACCTCGACCTGAAGCGCCCGATCTACAAAGAGTCGGCGGCCTACGGCCACTTCGGCCGCGAGCAGTTCCCCTGGGAGCAGCTGGGCCGTCTCGACGAGTTCAAGGCTGCCGTCGGCGCCTGATCAGAACTGTTCGACAGTCATGGGCACCATCGCCCGCGTCCTGCCGAACGTCACCGGGCTCGACAAGAGCTTCGACTACGCCATCCCTGACGGCTTGGCCGACGCAGTGCGCGTCGGCACCGTCGTTCGCGTCGAGCTGCATGGACGCCGAATCGGCGGCTGGGTCACCGAGATCCTCGACGTCGCCAATGCTGCCGTCGACGCGGAGTCGCTGAAACCGATCGCCAAGGTCACCGGGTGGGGTCCCTCGGCGGAACTGTTCGAGCTGGCCGAGTGGGCGAGCGTGCGATGGGCAGCGCGACGGTCCCGGCCGTTCCTGGTCGCGGCATCGCCATTGCGTGCAGTTCCCGCGCTGCCGCCGCAGCGACGCAGCGCACTGGCGTTGGCGCCGGCATCCCCGGCGACCACCGATCTCCTCGAAGCCGGAGGGGGCGTGCTCCGTCTGCCGCCGCGATCCGACGTGTTGCCGGCCGTGCGATCGGCGCTGGCAGTCGGACCGACGCTGGTCGTCACACCGACGGTGGCGAACGCTCGCTCGCTGGCGACACGCCTCCGGCGAGACGGCGCGTCGGTGGCGTTGATGCCCGATGACTGGGCCGCCGCAATGGGAGGTGTCGATGTGGTCATCGGGCCGCGTTCGGCGGCGTGGGCGCCTTGCCCGGGTTTATCGAGCGCTCTGGTCATCGATGAACATGACGAAGCACTCCAGGAGGAACGTGCACCGACGTGGCATGCCCGCGACGTCGTCGTCGAGCGGTGTCGTCGCGCCGGAGTGCCGTATGTCCTGCTGTCGCCCACGCCGACGCTGACCGCCGTGGAGACGGCAGCGGGCGAGGCCGGAGTGGTGCATCCGCCTTTCACTCGCGAGCGCGCCGGGTGGCCGAAGTTGACCGTCGTCGATCGGACCGACGATGAGCCGTGGAAGAAATCGCTCGTCACCTCGGCATTGATCGATCGGATCCGCAATCCCGACCTGACCGTGGTCTGCGTCAGCAACATCACCGGCCGGGCTCGGCTCATGGCGTGCCGGGCCTGCCAGTCATTGATCCGTTGCGAACACTGCGATGCCGCGGTGGGTATGTCGAGCGACGAGCGGCTCGTGTGCGCGCGGTGTGCGACAGAACGTCCGGGGGTGTGCCAAGCGTGCGGCGCATCCAGTTTCGCAAACCTCCGGCCCGGCATCACTCGGCTGCGTGAGGAGTTGGAGGGGGCCGCAGGGCGTTCGGTCGTCGAGGTCAGCGCGGCCGATGACGAACCGCCTGCCGCGGCCGGTGTGTACGTGGGGACCGAGGCCGTGCTCTATCGAGTCGGTCGCTCCGACGTCGTCGCGTTTCTCGAGTTCGACTCTGAGATGCTCGCGCCGCGTTTTCGAGCTTCCGAGCAAGCACTGTCGTTGATCGTCAGGGCCGGGCGCATGGCCCCCGAGGTCCTCGTTCAGACCTTCAGCCCAGACCACGACGTTCTGCAGGCGGCGAAGTCGGGGAATCCGAACATCGTCGTCGAGAGTGAGCGAGCTCGACGCTCGATGCTCGGACTGCCGCCGTTCGGAGCACTGGCGCGCGTCTCCGGGAGCGGCTCGGCCGAGCTCGTCGCCCAACTCGGCCCAGAGATCCAGGTCGGGGGCGACGAGTCGACCGGCTATCTGCTCCGAGCGCAGGACTGGACAGCCCTCGGGGTCCAGCTCAACGCAGCCGAGCGGCCGAAGGGCAGCCGCGTCCGTGTTGAGGTGGACCCTCCACGCCTCTGACGCAGGGTCAGGCGGTGACCTTGACCTGGCCGATCATCCACGGGTGCGGCGTGCAGAAGTAGTCGAACACGCCTTCCTCGTCGAAGGTGTGTGCGAACGTCTCGCCGGCCTGGACCTCGCCCGAGTCGAAGCCACCGTCAGGCTCGGCCGTCGTCCCGTTACTCGGTCCCGATGTGATGGTGTGGAACACCTTGTCGTTGTTCGTCCACGTGACCGTGGTCCCGACGCTGACCGTCAGCACCTTCGGTGAATACGCGATGTCGGCATTGTCCGGGTCGAACGCTCCGTCCGGGATGAGCACGTCATTTGGCCCGGCAACGGGGACTTCTGGTTCGTTCTCGAGTGCAGAGCTCAAGCCGTCGTCGCCGACCGAGAACAGACCGTTCTCGTCACCGTTGACGATCACGGTGCCGATGCATCCCTTGTAGAACACACGGATCAAGGCGTGATCAACCAGGATGATGGTGCTCGGAACCTGTCCGACCAGTTCGGTCACGGTGCCGCCTCCGGCGACGACCAGCGTCGACTGCGAGCCTCTGATCACCCGGTTGACAGGATGGGTGGCGGCTTCGGGATACACGACGTCCCAGTGGGAGCCGATGGGGTGGAAGTTGGAGTCGAGGTTGAGGCCCTCGTTCACCATGTAGATGCGAGCCCGCTCGCCGACGTTCATCTCCAGGGTGTTGTCGCCGACCAAGGCATCGGTTCGACCGTTGAAGGTCACGTACGTCGGGTGTTCCAGGAGCAGACGATCCGCGTCGAACTCGGCGAGTCCGTCCTCGTCGGGTTCGCCGAGGTACCACTCGGATTGCATGACGGCCCATTCGTGGTCGACGTCGGGTAGCGACGTCTCGGGGTCGACGATGAACATGCCGTACATCCCGTGTGCGATGTGCTCAGGCACGTCGCCGAAGGCGCAGTGATACATGAACGCGCCGGGATACAGCAGCCGACTGTTGATCACCGCAGACTCGCCCGGCGCCACGGTGGTGCCAGCGGCGCCGCCGCCCTGTCCGGTGACGGCATGAAAGTCGATGTTGTGCGGATGGACGTTGTCGGCTGCGTTGTTGACCGTGATCCGAGCGAGGTCGCCGACGCGTGCGCGCAGCACCGGACCGGGGCTACCACAGGTGGTTGCGGTGTCGCCGGCGATTCGGAATCCCCACATCAGCGTGGAGACGTTGTTCGCGGGATCGACCGGACAGATGCCTTCGATCACGTCGATGTTGAACTCGACGATGCGCTGGTCGTCACGACGGGCACGGGTCGGCACGGCAGGCGCGTAGGTCATGCGCTCCTCGGAGTCGTCGGCCGGCTGCAAATCGGCCAGGCGAGTCAGTGTCGGGAGGATCGAGTCGGCTCTGTCGTCGAAGGTCGGAGCGAGCACTTGATTGACCTGGGAGGTTGACTCCACCGATTCCGCCGCATCGGCCGGATGGTCCTCTTCGAAGAATGCAGTGCCGGGACCGTCGGGCCCATCGGCGTCGCAGGCTGCCAGACCGACTGCTGCGGCACCACCTCCTATCGCGGCGAGGAAGCGGCGGCGGTCAGTACCGCCCGGTCGATTGGTCCGTGCGGTGGAAGACATTCTGTCCCTTGTTGTTAGAGACTCTCTCAAGCCTACGTGTTCTTCAGGTTGTGCTCGAGAGCTCGCCCGTGTTAGGGCCGAAGGTCACCGGTGCC
>JAJCXU010000119.1 GCA_029263275.1 Ilumatobacter sp. | reverse complement strand
GTCGGGCCGGGCGTGTCCTGGCTCGAAGAGGGCGACCATGTCGTCTTCGGCTTCATCCCGTCGTGCGGGCGCTGCCCGAGCTGTTCGACCGGTCACCAGAATCTGTGTGACCTCGGCGCGATCATGGGTGCGGGGCTGCAGGCGTCAGACATGACCTCACGTCACCACGGCCAAGGCCAGGATCTCAAGCTGATGTGCATGCTCGGCACCTTCGCTCACGACACCGTCGTCAACGAGGCCAGCTGTATCAAGATCGAGAAGGACGTGCCGCTCGACCGTGCCTGCCTGCTCGGTTGTGGCGTCGTTACCGGCTGGGGCTCGGCTGTCTATGCCGGGCAGGTCAGCGCCGGCGACGTCGTTGCGGTGGTCGGTGTCGGTGGTATCGGCGCCAACGCCATCCAGGGCGCCCGGCTTGCGGGTGCGAAGCAGATCTGGGCGATCGACCCGGTCGAGTCGAAGCGTGAGAAGGCCATGGAGTTCGGCGCAACGCATACCGCAGCGTCGATGGAAGAGGCGATGGAGCCGATGGCTGCAGCCTCCTGGGGCACGATGGCCAACTCGGTCATCATGACCATGGGCGTCGGCTCGGGCGAGTTGCTCGCAGGGGGCCTCGGTCTCGCTGCCAAGCGCGGCAAGGTCGTTGTCACCAACATCCACCCCGCGATGGAAATGTCCGCCAATATCAGCCTGCTCGATCTCACGCTCATGGAGAAGCAAGTCGTCGGGTCGCTGTTCGGTTCGGGCAACCCCCGTGCGGACATCCCGAAGCTGCTCGGCCTCTACCGCGAAGGCCAGCTCGATCTCGACGGCCTCGTCACCAAGGAGTACACGCTCGACGGTGTCAACGATGGCTACGACGACATGCGCGCCGGTAAGAACATCCGTGGCGTCATGATCTATTCCTGACAGCCCTCGTTCCTCGTTTGCGGGACGATTTTGGTGCCCTGGGGCGCCAAAATCGTCACGCAAACGGGCTTTTCAGGACGGGCGGAGGGCTTGTTCGAAGTCAGCCCAGAGGTCTTCGACGTCTTCGCAGCCGACGCTGAGGCGGATCAACGTGGGCGGGATGCGTTCCTGACCGGGGATCACCGCTCGGCGCTCCATCGTGGTTTCCACGCCGCCGAGTGAGGTGGCGTGATTGATCAGTTCGGCCCGCGTGCAGACTTCGGTTGCACGTTCGCCTGACCCCGTTGTCTCGAACGACATCATGGCGCCAAAGCCCGACATGAACGTGGCGGCAACCGCATGCGTGCCGTGGCTCGGGAGACCGGGATAGAGCACTCGGCTGACTTCGGGATGCGCTTCGAGCCGCTGTGCGAGATCCATTGCATTCGCCTGGGCGCGCTCCACGCGCAGTCCCATCGTGCGTGCGCCGCGGATGGTGAGGAATGCCTCCATGGCGCCGATCGTGGCCCCGTGCAGAAGTCGGCGGTGGTGGAACTCTTCGTGGAGTTCTGCGGAACGCGTGATCAGCACTCCGGCCAAGAGGTCGGAGTGGCCGCCGATGAACTTCGTGGCCGAGTGCATCACGACGTCGGCGCCGAGGTCGAGCGGTCGCTGATTGAGCGGCGTGGCGAACGTGCTGTCGACCGCAACGATGGTTCCGTCGCCGCGAGGAGCTCCGCAGATCGTTGGCAGGTCGGCGACGGTCATCAGCGGGTTCTCGGGTGTCTCGAGCCAGACGAGATCGCACTCTCGGACTGCGTCGAGCCATGCCGGAGTGTCGGCCTGGTCGAGACGGCGCACGGTCCATCGGCCTTGCGCTTCGCCCTCGTCGACGATGCCGGCGACTCCGTGATACGGGTCTTCGGGAACGGCGATGGTCGAGCCGACCGGAAGCCGCTGGAAGATCACGGCTGCAGCGGCCATGCCGGAAGCGAAGGCCAGCGCGCTGCCGCCTTCGAGCCCGCCGACCAGATCTTCGAGCGCGTCGGTGGTCGGGGTACCGTCCGAGCGGCTGTACAACCGATCATCCGGCAGGTAGAAGTTCGAGGCGAACACCGCCGGAACGTTTAGCGGCTGACCGGGTGTGCGGTCTCGTCCCCCAGCGATCAGCCACGTGTCGGCGGTCCAGTCGGAGTTCCCAGCGGTTGATTCAGGCACCGCGGCAGAGTACCGCTACGTGGATGCGCCCGTCGCGCCCAGGTCCCGGGCGATGAGCCTGAGTTGCCCGGGCCGCCACCCAAACTCATCGCACTGCCTCGGACCGCGGATGCTGCGAACGATTGTGGAAACGGAGCTGGCATGCACTGCATGGTCGAGGCAGCGCCGTTTAGGTTCGGGGTATGTCGCCTGCACCGCACCACGCCCGGCTGATCACGCTTCGCGGTTCGGGGCGACTGTCGCGTCGAGCACTGCTGACCAACCTCGGCACGGCTGGGGTCGGCCTCACCATTCTGGGCGCCTGCGGCGGCTCGTCGGATGGTGCAGGCCCGGCTGCAACCGCAAGCGACGAACCGCCCAGTACCGAGGCCCCGACATCGGCAGCGACCGAACCGACGACGACAGATGCCGAACCGGAGAGCGAGACGACAGAGCCCACCGCAGCGCCGTTGCGACTCCAGCACGTGGCACTCGACAACGTGTCGGCGTACGTCTTGTTACGTGGCACAGAAGCGGCGGTCGTCGACACGGGTCGGTCAGGGAGCGCCGCTGACATCCTCGCTGGGCTCGGTGCCGTTGGCGCCAGTTGGAGCGACGTCGCCCACGTCGTGCTGACCCACAATCACAGCGATCACGCCGGCGGCCTCGCAGGAGTGTTGGAAGCGGCGCCGGGAGCGACCGTGTACGCCGGGGACGCGGATCTCGCCGGCATTCAGTCCTCTGCTGAGCTCCAGGCGATCGGAGACGGCGACGAGGTCCTCGGCCTCGGCGCCTTCAACACACCTGGACACACCGC
>JAJCXU010000118.1 GCA_029263275.1 Ilumatobacter sp. | reverse complement strand
ACGTGCTCACCCACACCCTGCACTACGGCACCGGCGTGTTCGAGGGCATCCGCGCCTACGCCACGCCCGACGGGCCAGCGGTGTTCCGTCTCACCGAGCACATCGAGCGGCTGTTCTCCTCGGCGAAAATTCTTGGCATGGAGATCCCGTACACGGTCCAGGAGCTCATCGACGCCTGCAAGGAGACCGTCATTTCGACAGGCCTCGACTCCTGCTATGTCCGGCCCATCGCGTACTTGGGGTATGGCGAAATGGGAATCAACACGCTGCAGTGCGACGTTGATGTCGCCATCGCCTGCTGGCCATGGGGTGCCTACCTGGGTGACGACGCCGTCACCAAGGGCGTGCGAATGAAGATCTCGTCGTGGACACGCCACGATCACAACACGATGCCGCCAGCAGCGAAGACCGTGGGCAACTACGTCAACTCATCGCTGGCCAAAGTCGAGGCTCTCAAGGCCGGTTACGACGAAGCGATCATGCTCGCCCCGAACGGGCTGGTCGCCGAGTGCACCGGTGAGAACATCTTCGTGGCCCGTCAAGGCAAGTTGCTCACGCCGCCGTTGTCGGCCGGAGCGCTGGAAGGCATCACGCAGAACACGGTCACGGCACTCGCTGCTGATCTCGGCTTCGAAGTGCGCGTGAGCGACATCGCTCGCAGCGACCTGTACATCGCCGAAGAATCCTTCGTGTGCGGAACCGCCGCCGAAGTCAGCTCGATCAACTCGATCGACGAACGCGAGATCCCGTGCCCCGGCCCGATGACGCTCGCCCTGTCTGAGGCGTACCTGGCCGTCGTGGGCGGCCAGAACCCCAAGTACGCCAGCTGGAACGAACTCGCCGTCTGACCCTGAACCCTGCCTCCACATCGTTTGCGTGACGAAAAGGGTGCGCCAGAGCACCAAAATCATCACGCAAACGATGTTCGGGCGGCGGCGGTGATCTCGATCACCGACTGCAGGTCCTCGCGTGCGAGCTCCAGGGTGGGACCAGGGAAGAGGCTGACATCGTTGGCGCCGGCGTCTGCGAGGGCTTCGATGTGGGCGATGACGTCGTCCATCGTGCCGATCGCGCCGATGTTGATCCACCAGTCGTGGGGGAAGTCAGCGATGGCCGCATCACCCTGTGCCTCGAACCGCTCGATCATCTCGTCGAAGTGTGGGTGCGCCTTGATCGACGCCTCGGATTGCCCGAGCAGGCCTGCAAGGAACGGCGTCATCGCCTGGTAGGCGACCTTGCGGTCGGGGACCAGGCACAGAGCGCTGAACACTGACGTGCGGAAACCTTCGGGGGCCCCAGCCTGTTCGATCGCCTGGCGCACGTAGGCGGGCCCCGCACCCTCGGCGAGCACGACGCCGTCGGCGACTCGTCCGGCAAGTGCCAGTGATTTCGGTCCCCGCACGCCTGCGAGCACCGGCGGGACCTGCGTTGGCGCCGGCACGAGTGCGACGTCATGCATCGTGACTTCTTGTCCCTCGAAGTTGACTGTGTCACCGCGCAGTAACTGCCGGACGGTGGTGATCACCTCGTCGAGCGCCGTGAGCGGTGATGCACGTCGAGCGCCCATCTGCTCCATCCAGTCCTGCACCCCGTGGCCGATGCCGGGGAGTAGCCGTCCCGGCGCCAGCTCGGCCAGCGTGGCGATCTCCATCGCGGTGATTGCGGCGTTGCGAGCTACGGCGGGAAGAATTCCGATCCCGACATGCAGCCGTTCCGTCCGGGCGAGTGCGGTGGCAGCGAGCGAGATACCTGCTGTGTAGAAACAATCTTCGATCACCCACAGTTGATCCACGCCGCCCGCTTCGAGCGCCTCGGCGAACTCGACGATTGCCGCCGCGGGCAGGTTTCGATCGAAACACATCCCCAGATTCGGCGAGTTCGTGGCCATCACCGCACCGTAGCCGCCCAATCTCACCCGAAATCCTGCGGCAGCTTCCCGCTCAGCGGGAAGCGAGCGCAGGATTTTGGAGGTTTCTGGGTGGTTGGGCGGGGTGGGCGGTGTGGACGGAGCGAGGGTGGTGGAAAAAGCAGAATGCCCCGTCCGGTGCAGCCAGACCGAAGTCGGCGCACCTTTCGGGGCACTCAAGGCGGACAGATCCACCACTGAACGATCGACGGGAATTAACCTGCGTCTCGATCAGTTCACATCGCCCGTTGCCCTCACCTCGTCCAGTCGAAACTGGCCGCTGTGGCGCAGCGGGCGATGCCGCTTTTCGGGACACGTTGCCGGCAAGCCGACTCCGCACCCGAGTTGTCACCGTTTCACGCTGACCCGGTTGCCCGAGCCATCAGAAGCTGGTGCCAATCAGAACCGTCCTCACGAGGCCAGTTGGGGTGGCCCCAGATCTTTCGGCTCTGCACCACTGCTCCGTCTCCGTGCCCCGACCCGAAGGCCGACACTCGGTTCGGTTGCCTCACCGACTCGCCCGGTTTCCCGAACGACCCTGCAGATCCCCGTGGCCGCTCGCTCCCCGAAGGGACCGCTCGACTCGGTTGGACCTGACACCTTGGCCGGTTGCCCGGACTCGGTGCCGACTCTCCGTTGTTCGTGTTTCACCCGAAGGCGCAGTACGAACCCGGTCTGAGGTGGCCGTGAACTCTGTCCTGCTCCGATTCCGCTGGGCCTCGTGAGCGGTGTGGGTCGAGCCGAAGCTCCGTCCTCACCGCCCCGGTTGGCTTGCGCTCTCCGGAACAATCACTAGTAAAGACGCGGCGAAATCATTGGTCAAGGGGTTTTCAGAAAGACACAGGGTTATCCACGAACCTTTTTCGTTGCCCCCAGTTTTCCCCTCGTTGTCCCCCTGTTGCACACCGTTCATGCACACCCATGTCCACATCTTGCACGCGTGCAATTCGCGAGTCGGTGGCGAAGCGCTCCCGAGCGAGATTGAATCGACGCCATGGACCCACGCGCAGGACGACTGGTTGAGGTGTTTGACACCACCTTGCGCGATGGCCTGCAGGTCGAGGGTGTGTCGGCGACCGTCGACGACAAGTTGGCCATCGCCGAGCAGCTCGACCGTCTCGGAGTGCACTACATCGAAGGCGGGTGGCCTGGTGCAAACCCGAAGGACATCGAATTCTTCGCTCGGGCACAGACTGAACTCGTCCTCGACACGTCGACACTGGTCGCCTTCGGTTCCACTCGGCGTCCACGCGGCAAGTCCGATGACGACGCAACTCTGCGCAACCTGGTCGAAGCCAATACCGCCGCGGTCTGCATCGTTGCCAAGAGCTCGGAGTACCAGGTCGTCGAAGCAATGAAGACCACCCTCGACGAGGGTGCAGCGATGATCGCTGATTCGGTCCGCTTCCTGCACGGCGAAGGGCGGCGCGTGCTCGTTGACCTCGAGCACTTCTTCGACGGCTACGCGAGCAACCCTGAGTTCTCGCTGCGTGCCATCGAGGCAGCAGTGATCAACGGGGCAACGCACCTCGTGTTGTGCGACACCAATGGAGGGACGCTGCCCGACCAGATCGAAGCGGTGGTGACCGACATCAAGGCGCATGTCGGAGCCGACGCGATCATCGGCATCCACTGCCACGACGACACCGGGTGCGCGGTTGCCAACTCGATGGCCGCAGTGCGCGCCGGCGCCGGACACGTACAGGGCACGCTGAACGGGTTGGGAGAGCGCACGGGCAACACCAACCTCACCACGGTCATCCCGAACCTGCAGTTGAAGCAAGGGTTCACGTGTCTGCCCGAAGGTCGGCTTGAGCATCTCACATCGGTCAGCCATCGCGTCGCGGAAACACTGAATCGAGCCGTCGACGCGCAGGCGCCGTACGTCGGCTCGTCGGCCTTCGCCCACAAGGCGGGCCTGCACGTTTCGGCGATTGCGCGGGCGAAGGACGCCTATGAGCACATCGACCCGGTCGCGGTCGGCAACGGCACACGGTTTGTCGTGTCGGAGATGGCCGGACGGGCCACGATTCAGATGAAGGCCGACGAACTCGGGCTGGAGATCGATGGTGCCCAGATCAACGACGTCATCGACCAGCTCAAGCGCCTCGAGCACGAGGGGTATCACTTCGAAGCTGCTGACGCCTCGCTCGAGTTGCTCATGCGGCGAGCCACCGGTGGCGTCGCCGACCTCTTTGAGGTCGAGTCGATGCGGGTGATCACCGATGAGCTGGGTGACGGTTCATTCAGCACCGAGGCAACCGTCAAGCTGTGGATCGGTGGCGGTCCGAACGACGAGGGTGCTGAACGTCATGTGTCGATTGCTGAGGGCAACGGTCCGGTCAACGCCATCGACACCGCGTTCCGGATGGCTGCTGGCCAGTCGCTGCCGCAACTCGCCGAGATCCACCTCATCGACTACAAAGTGCGGATTCTCGATGGCGGGTCTGCCACCGGTGCGACCACGCGAGTGCTGTTGTCGGCAACAAATGGCGTTCGGGATTGGACGACCATCGGCGTGAGCCCCAACATCATCGAAGCATCGTGGCGCGCACTTGAGGACAGCCTCGTGTACGGCCTCCTGCATACGTCCTGAGTCCTGCGTCGGCTTCGGCCGCCAACATTGCTAGAGCGTTAAGCTTTCATCAGAAGTTGTTGACGCAATCGACCGGTCTGTCAAGATGTCTCCGGAGGGTGATGGTGACAGAGAAGTTGACAACAGATGGTCGGATCGCGCGTCGGGAGCGCAATCAAGGCACGGTGCTGGACGCCGTCGTCGACCTGTTCGAGGCGGGGAATCCCAACCCGGCAGTCGAAGACGTCTCAGAACGCTCAGGCGTGTCGACGCGCTCGATCTATCGGTATTTCCATCACCGCGACGGCCTGATCGACGCCGCGCTGTGGCATCTCGTCAGTCGCGTCGATCGCGAGATGCCCCTCGACGTCGGGCATGGACCGATCGACGAGCGAATCGTCCGATTCGTCGAGCATCGGCTGAACGCCTACGAACGATTGGCTCCGTTGACGCGGGCCGGACTTCGAGCGGCCAATTCGTCTGAGGCCGGAAGCGCTGACGGCGAGGTGCCGGATCGGTCTGTCTTCAGCCACTCGGCAGTCGATTGTTTCTCGACGGAGTTCAAGAGGTTGTCGGATGATCGCCGCCGACATGCCGAAGTCGCCGCCGAGATGGCGCTGCAGTTCGAGTCGCTCGAGTTTCTGACCCGATCGTTCGATGGCGATCGATCATCGGTCGCCGCTGTGCTCGTCCTTCACCTCGGGCAACAGCTGTCCGCGCCAACCTGACGATCGTCGCACCGAAGTTGCTGCCGATCCTGTAGAACTAGGGCAATGGCCGCACCGAAGTTCAGCCCCGTCGCACACACGTCTCGCGCCCGCGCCTACCGCTCGCCCGATCACGTTCCTGAGAGCTGGATGCCCGATCGGCCGGGCGAAATCCCTGGCTTCCAACCCCAAGGTCCACGGCGGGGCCACCCGGGGCCCGACCAGGGATTTGCGCTGCGCATCGCCCGGCAACTCGCGCCCTCACTGCACCTGCAGGAAGGCGAACACATCGAGGACGCGATTCGTGGGTGCCTGGGCGTCGCGCTGAGGCGGGCGTCGTTGTTCTCGCGTGCGCCTGTCGTCCATGACCTGAGAATGGCGTTCAAGATCTGGGGGTTCCTCGACGAGCTGCCGCCCGTGGAGCTGATCGAAATCCGCAAGCCGCTCTTTGCCGGGCTGCGTCACATCGGCCATCACTACACCGAGGCGCGCGTGGTCGCCGACATGATCCCTGAAGCAACACTCCAGCTCACGCCCGCCTCGATCGACGTCGACTACGGGAGCCGGTGGCGCGAGCTCGTCGGCGTCTGACCCGGCGGTGACTCCGGCG
>JAJCXU010000117.1 GCA_029263275.1 Ilumatobacter sp. | reverse complement strand
GCGTCGGGCAGGGATTCGACGTCCACCGATTCAGCGATGACCCCGATCGCGTGCTCGTGCTCGGCGGCGTCGTGTTTCCGGGCGAGCGGGGTCTGGTCGGCCACTCCGATGCTGATGTCATCACCCACGCGTGCGCGGACGCGTTGCTCGGCGCTGCTGGCCTGGGAGACATCGGCATGCACTTTCCCGACACCGACCCCGAGTGGAGTGGTGCCGATTCACTCGCGCTCCTCGCGCACGTGGTCTCACTCCTCGCTGAGGAGGGGTGGACGACCAGCAACATCGATACTGCGGTGATCTGTGAGGCGCCCAAGATCGCGCCCCGCCGTGACGACATTCAGCAGACGTTGAGCGCTGTGGTCGGCGCGCCAGTGACACTGAAGGGCAACCGTGCCGAACGGCTCGGTGCAATCGGCCGAACTGAAGGCATCGTGTGTTTCGCAACGGCGCTGATCCAGCGGCCGCCGAACTCGCAAGAATCGAGCAGGACATCATGAGTAAGCCAGCAGGACGTGGCCGCGGTTCGTCGGGCCCCAAACGAGGCGGCGGGTCGAATCAGCGACCGAGCGGACGAGGTGGACAACAAGGCCGGCCAGGGCAGCGGCGCGGTGGTTCGGCGGGCGGCAGCAGCAACCGACGCAGCGGTGGCCCACAGGGTGGCGGCCGCGAAGCTGATCCGCGTACACCCGGACGCGGGTTGGGTGGCAAGCAGGTCGAAGGGCGTCAGGCGGTCCGCGAACTGTTGATGGCCGAGAAGCGCAAGATCTACGAGATCATCATCAGCGCGGAGCTCGAAGGCGACGCTGGCGTTTCCGACATCGTCGAGATCGCACGCGCCCAGCGCGTTCCGTTGAGCTACATCGCGCGGGCCAAGCTCGACCGAGACACCCGCAGTGAGGCTCCGCAGGGAGTGATGGCGCTCGCGGCAGAACTCGAAGAAGCCGACTTCGGCGAGCTGTTGCGCACCCGCAACGGCGTCAAGCCGTTCTTGGTTGCTGTCGATGGCGTGACCGACCCGGGCAATCTCGGTGCCATCATCCGCAACTGTGACGGCGCTGGAGTGACCGGCATGCTGCTACCCAAACATCGCGCCGTCCACGTGACGCCGACGGTGGCGAAGGCATCTGCTGGGGCGATCGAACACGTGCCGATTGCGCTCGTTCCGGGTTTGCCCGCAACGCTTGCGCAGCTCAAGGATCACGGGATCTGGATTGTCGGGTTGGACGACGGCGCCGACCGCGATCTCTTCGAGTTGGAATCGCTCGCTGACGAACCGATTTGTCTGGTTCTCGGGGCGGAAGGCGACGGTCTGTCGAGGCTCGTCCGGCAGCGATGCGACTCGATCGTGGCCATTCCGATGCTCGGTCGTGTCAGTTCACTGAATGTTTCGGCCGCTGCGGCCCTTTCGACCTATGAGATCACGCGAGGCCGAAAGCGTTCGTCATAGAATCGTCACTTATGTCTGACCGCTCGATGTCCTCCGGCGCATGCGATGTCGCGGCCTCGACCAACGTGACTGATTCGGGCGGAGCGACGCCGCTCGGGCGTCGCGCCTTCATCGCCGGAACCGCTGGTGCCATCGCAGCAACCGCGCTGTCCACCACCGCGAACGCCGCGGTTCCCGCCGGCGCCAGCTACTACGAGCCGGTCGGGCCCGTCCGTGTTGCGGACACCCGGACCTACGCGCCCTACACCAGCATCGCGAAGAGCTTTGAGCGGCAGAGCGATCGTCTCATCCGGATCGACATTCGTGGTCGGAGTGATGTCCCCAGCGACGCCGTCGCCGTCGTGGTGTCGCTGACGGTGATCTACAACGGCCAGCAGGGCTGGGTGCAAGCAGTGCCTGCCGGCAACACGAGCACCGTGTCGAACGTCAACCTGGCTCCGGGTGACGGCGCCGTTGCCAATATGGCCACGGTCCGGCTCGCAGCCGACGGAAAGATCGACGTTAGGGGAGCGAATCCGTACGACGTCATCGTCGACATCCTCGGCGTGTATCGCTCGACTGCGCTGCCCGTGCGTGCGGGACGCCTGGTCTTTCTCTCGAAGACGAAGCGCGCGTTGGACCAGTCGGGCGTGGCGCGGCGCTGGCAGTCGGTTCCGATCAACTTCGTTCCGTCGAGCGCGCAGGCGGTCGTCGTGAACCTCACGGCTGCCGGAGCTGCCGCGGGTGGCTTCTTCACGGCGAAGGCGGCCAGGACTGCCGCGAAGCCGGACACCTCGAATCTCAACTTCGGTGTCGGTGAGACTCGCGCCGCGGGGGCGATCGTTCCGCTCGGTCAGAACGGGTCTGGCACGCCGAGCATCGAGGTGTACTCGGACGGCGATGCCCGGATGATCGTCGACGTCACCGGTTACATCACGGGGAGTTCAGATACGCAGTCCGATGCCGGGCTGTTTGTCCCGGTCGACCCCAATCGTGTCATGGACACTCGCCGCCCTGCCGACGTCGCACTGACCGGTAAGGCGCGATTGTGGCCGGGTTGGACTCGGGCATTCGAACTGCCCGAGAACACCGCCGGGTTCGGGGCACGCAGTCAGATGTCGGGCGTGGCGATGAACACCACGCTGGTCACGGCGATGCAGGGCGGCTATGTCACGGTGCTGCCAGCGCAAACGCAGCTCGATGAGGTCTCGAACTTGAACCCGACTCGAGTCGGGCACACCGTTGCCAACCACGTCATCTCGCAGGCGAGCACGAAGGGCATCGAGCTGTACGCACTGTGCGGCGGCGATATGATTGCCGACATCGCTGGCTGGTACACGGGCTCGCCGCGGGCGATCACGAAGTCCAACCCGCCAGCCGATCCGCCGCCTCCGCAGGCCCCGTTCAATTGGCTGTTGACCGTGCCTGCTATGCGCGGGTCGCTGGCTCCCAGCGGCCTCCAGAACTGGGTCATCCCCAACACGGTCAGCGGCGACCCCGTGGTTGACTCAGGCAACACCTGGCACTGGACCAATACCGGCATGAGTGGCGACACGGGCGCTTCGATTGTCACGTTCG
>JAJCXU010000116.1 GCA_029263275.1 Ilumatobacter sp. | reverse complement strand
CGTCACCGTCACGTTCGGCCCGCGTGGTGAGGCCAGCAAGATCTGATCCCGCTCCCGGCTCGGAATAGAGCTGGCACCAGATCTCATCGCCGCGCAGTGCAGGAGGAATGAAGCGTTGCTGGAGCGCCGGTGAGCCGTACTCGCGAATGGTCGGCACCGCCATGCCGACGCCGAGGGTGAACATCGAGTCCTCGCCGGGCAGTAGATCGAGTGCTGCTTCGCGCCCGGCGACCTCGTACTCGATGGGCAGGCCGGCCCCGCCCAACTCCGTTGGATACGACACCGCCGCGAGGCGTGCGTCGCACAGTGCCCGCCGGTAGGTCTTGCCGCGTTCGAGTGCATGCTCGATGCCGGCCAGGAGGTCGGGAACCGATTCATGGAACGCGACCACGCGTGCTCGGAACTCATCGATACTCCCGAAATCCGTGTCCAGAGAGCCCACCACGGGCACCTTCACATCAGATTTCGGGAGGTTCATGTTCTCGTCGTCGTTGGTCATGTTGCTCCGATTCGTGTCGGCGAGGTGCCGACGGTCACACTACGGTCGGTGCAGCGGGAGATCATCACCGATCGACCGCAGCATCAGGATCACAACATGTCACTGACCAACCGGGTCAACGCCAACTGGTTCATACGGGGTAACGGGGTAATTGCATGACCAACACTGCTGACGTTCGCTTGGGGAGCGACACATCCGACACGGGGCCGCTGCTCGTCGTCGAGGATCTGCGGACTCACTTCATCGTGCCCGCAGGCGCGGTGAAGGCGGTCGACGGAGTGTCGCTGACACTCGAACGCGGCAAGACACTCGGTGTGGTGGGCGAGTCGGGTTCGGGCAAGACGATTCTCTCCCGCTCGATCATGGGGCTCAACGTGGTGGCCAACGCCGTCACCACTGGTTCGGTGAAGTACGCGGGCATGGAGCTGGTCGGTCAGAGCCCGAAGCAGATGAAGCACCTCTGGGGTGTCGAGATGGCGATGGTCTTCCAGGACCCGATGACCTCGCTCAATCCCGTCGTCAAGGTCGGTCGCCAGCTCACCGAGCACGTCCGCCAACACCTCGGCATGGGCAAAGCCGACGCGAAGGAAGTGGCCGTTGAACTACTGCGCTCGGTTCGCATCCCCGAGCCCGAGGCTCGCTTCGACAACTACCCGCACCAGATGTCGGGCGGCATGCGCCAACGCGTCTGCATCGCCATTGCCCTCGCGTGCGGTCCCAAGATGTTGTTCGCCGATGAGCCGACCACCGCGCTGGACGTCACGGTGCAGCACCAGATTCTCAACCTGTTGGCCGGGCAGCAACGCGACCGCTTCATGACGATGATCATGGTCACCCACGACCTCGGTGTGGTCGCTGGACGAACCGACGACATTGCGGTGATGTACGCCGGCAAGATCGTGGAGAAGGCGCCGACCAAGGCGTTGTTCGCAGACATGCGGCACCCGTACACCCAGGCGTTGCTCTTCTCGATTCCGAAGACGAACCAACCGAAACACACGCGGCTCACGGCCATTGCCGGGCGTCCGCCGGACTTGATCTCACCCCCGCCGGGCTGCAAGTTCGCGCCGCGTTGTCCGTATGCCCAGGACCGGTGCCGCGAGGAAGAGCCCGTGCTGCGGCCAGCCGATGAGTTCGGTCACGAATTCGCGTGTCACTTCCCGATCGGTACTCCGGAGAACGAAGAGGCGTTTCAGCGCAACCTCGATGCCGAAGTTCCACAGACGCTCGCCGCGGCGGGCCGGGTGCAGGCCACCGACGACTTGGCCGCGCTCGAACATCTTGTCCAAGTCGCCAAAGAGGGAGATCACTGATGGCCGGAACTGGCACCGCTCACCTGCGTCAATCGAGCGAGGCGCTCTTGCAGGTCACCAACCTGCACGTCGAGTTTCCCGCTGGCGGAGGTCGCACGGTGTACGCCGTCAGCGGCATCAGCTTCGACATCGCCAAGGGTGAGACCTTGGGACTGGTGGGTGAATCGGGCTGCGGCAAGTCGACCACGGGTCGAGCAATCCTGCAGCTGCCCAAGCCGACGCGTGGTGAGGTGTCGCTCAACGGCGAAGACCTCACCGGTGTCTCGGACTCGGTGATGCGGGAACGTCGCACCGACGTGCAGATGATCTTCCAGGACCCGATCTCGTCGCTCAACCCGCGTCGCACGGTCGGCGAAGTCGTGGCCGAGCCACTCAACGTGTGGGGCCCGAAGAACAAAGACGAGCAGTGGGCGAAGGTCTCCAAGATGCTCGACGCCGTCGGCATCGACCCCGACGTCGCGCGCTACAAACGACCGCACGAGTTCTCCGGTGGCCAGTGTCAGCGCATCTCGATTGCCCGTGCCCTCGTCCTCGAACCCGAACTGATCATCTGCGATGAGCCGGTGTCGGCGCTCGACGTGTCGGTCCAGGCGCAGATTCTCAATCTGCTCGAAGACTTGAAGGCCGAGTACGGACTCACGCTCGTCTTCATCGCGCACGACCTCGCGGTCGTCAAGAACATCTCCGACCGCGTGGCGGTGATGTATCTCGGCAAGATGTGTGAGATCTCCGAGTCCGACGAGTTGTACGCCAATCCGGCCCACCCGTACACGCAACTGCTCCTCGAGTCGCTGCCGGTGCCCGATCCGACCGTCGAGATCGACGAGGGCGTCGCTGCAGAAGGCGAGCTGCCATCGCCGCTGTCGCCGCCGTCTGGCTGCCGGTTTCGGACCCGTTGCCCGCACGCTGACGAGATTTGCACGGAGCAGGAGCCGATCATGCGGCGCGTGTCCGGCGACCATTTCGTGGCCTGCCATCATCCGCTCATCGAAGTCGACGACGTCGCGGTGTCGCTCACCGCGTGATGCGTTTGCTCGACACCTCGATGACGACCTGGTACCAATCGCATGACGATCGGTGCCGTCCGACACATGTGATGGCCGTCACGTCTGTTAAACCATTCGTCAAGCACTCCGGGGGAGTGTTTGAAACCAACCGGGGCTTCGGCCCCGCCTACAAGGGGGACACCCAATGAAACGACGACGCACGAGTCGTCTTCTCGCTATTCCACTCGCATTTGGTCTGCTTGCAGCCGCGTGTGGAGACAGTGACGGAGACAGTGGCGATGACGGGGGCAACGACCCCGTTGTGACCGAGGCGGAAGCCGAGCCTGAAGCTGAACCCGCGGACGAGGGAGACGGCGAAGAAGCCG
>JAJCXU010000115.1 GCA_029263275.1 Ilumatobacter sp. | reverse complement strand
ACCCGGCCCGAGGGCATTTTCCTCGCGGCGCCGGTCGTGTTCGACTATCTCTGGCATCATCGACGGTTGCCCCACCTCAAAGCCATCACGATCGCAGCGGTCATCTTCGTGACGCCCTTCGTCGTGAACCTCGTGTACTACGGGCACCTCCTCCCCGCGACGTCAAACGCCAAGATCGGCCAGGGTCAGTCGGGATTCTGGGGCGCCGACGACGCGTTCCTGCGCATGGACTACCTGCGCACCACATTCTTCTCGGACAGCAAGACAACCGTGTTCTTGCTCGTCGGACTGGCGCTCACCGGCGCGGTCACGCTCCGCAACGACCACGTCGCACGCGTGAGTGCCGTGTTCGCTCTGTCGCTCTTCTACTTCTACTGGATGCTGAACCTTCCCAACTACCACTGGTACTACGCCCCATTCGTCGCCTTCACCGTCGTCTTTGCCTGCAAGGGACTCTGGCATCTCAGCACCTCGGCGATCACACACCTTCGGCTACCGACGACGCGAGATCCGCGCCGGCTCATCCTCGCCCTCCCTGCAGCGGTAGCAATCTTCATCGGCGCCAACGTCGTGACGCTGTCGGGCTGGGGCCATCACTCGACGTACGAGGCGGTCGGTGTGTGGATCCGCGAGAACACGCCTGCTGACACATCGGTCGGCACCCTTGAGATCGGGAGCATCGGGTGGTACTCCGATCGGCCGGTCGTCGACCTGCTCGGGCTCGTCAACGAGAAGAACGCTGATTTCATTGCCGACCAAGACGTGTACGGCTGGCTGACCGAGTACCAACCAGACGTCATCGTGCGACTGGTGCCGGCCACAGCTTGGGAAGCCGGAATCGCGGTCCTCGAAGAGATCGGTGCCTACGAAGTCGACCAGAGCTTCCCGTTCCGATCTGAGCCGCTGCCCGGGAGCGCTGATGTCTCCGGGCCATACTCGGCGAACGACGGCTTCCCGTTCGGGGTCCAACTGCTTCGCAAGACGGGCGCAGTATCAGACGCCGAAATCGTGGCGGTCATGAACGAAGCGCGTGCTGCAAGCGGGTTCGGCTCACAGCCGTGAGGCATCAGCCCACTGACACGTCAGGGGCCTCATAGATGACACGAACGTCCTCGACGCCAAGCGCCTCGATGAGTTTCGAGAGCATCTCGGTGGTGTTCTCTTGCGCCTTGGTCAGGAGATCGGTGTCGACTGCAGCGGCTTCGATCTTGTCCTCCGCCTCCCGGATCAGCTCGATTTCGGCCGTCGGGTTGTCGACGAACAGCCCACCGATTCGATCGAGCACACCTCGATCTCGGTTCATCACTCCACTGTTGTCGAGATCGATACGGGCGTCGCCCATCTGAGGAGTGGGCAAGATGACGGTGGCGCTGTTGTTGGCTTCGTCGAAGATCACCGAATCCTCCCCCATCGTGCTGAAGTCAACCGTTGCATCGACGGACCCGACGGCAACGAACTGAACGCGCTCGCCAGCGACGAAGGACGGCACCCAGCGCACGTCGGTCTCCTTGTCGATGATGACTTCAAACTCTGCCTCGCTCGCCCGGAACTCGCTGAGATCCTTGATCTCGTTGAGGATGAGGGGAGGCGAGTGATCCTTGTCCTCTTGGGAGAACGGGACGCCCAGATTGAACAAGTTGCCGGCGATGATGCTCCCGACCAGGAGAAATGCAGCGATGAACAACCCACCGAACACGAGGGTGCGTGCAGCGCCGCGCTGGTTCTGACGTGACATGGACTTCCTTTCACACGTGGGACGCTGCACGGGGGCCGAAAGTCGCGAGTTTCGAGTCGCCGTGCAGGGCAGACTGTAGGTGTGTTTCCGATCGTCCCCGCCACAAAGGGTCGGCTTCTGCTCGCCACTCCACCGCTGGACGACCCGAACTTCGATCGCACCGTGATCTACGTGCTCGAGCACCATGACGATGGCGCCGTCGGCGTCGTCATCAATCGCCCGAGTGACGAGGCGCTCGACGAACCGCTCGACCGCTGGATCGACTTGCAGACTGCCCCGAGTTCGGTCTTCGAGGGCGGACCGGTCGAGGACACCGCGTTGATCGCACTCGCCGCGGCCAAAGACCCGACCATCGACGACGATGCGCTCACTCCGATTGTGGGTTCGATTGCCTCAGCCGACCTCACCGCCGACCCGGCGCTGGTCGCTGCGTCGGTCAATGAAGTGCGAGTCTTTCGCGGCTACGCCGGCTGGGGCCCAGGTCAGCTCGAGGGCGAGATCGACGCCGGTGCCTGGCTTGTGCTCGATGCCCAGACCGGCGATGTGTTCACCAACACTCCTGATGAGCTCTGGCGCGACGTCTTGCGCCGCCAGCCCGGCCGTCTCGCCTGGCTGGCCAACGCACCCGATGACCTCAGCCTGAACTGAATCAACGAGCAGTGAGCGCCTCGATGGCGTCCTGGGCTCGCTCGACCGGCACGAGAATGTGGTCGTGGTGGTATCCGGCCAGCACGTTGCAGGGGATGCCGACCTTGCCGAGCGTCGCGGCGAATGCAGCCGTCAGGCCCACCGCTTCGAGACTTGACTGAACGGTGAGCGAGAGCCAGGCCATCTCCAGTTCGACCGGCAGCCCCGCACGCTCTGCGGCCTCGACGGGTAGCACCAGCGTCGTCAGCTCACCTTCGGTCACCATGCCGTGGGCCGCAGCCAGCAACCCGGGGGTCGGGACGCGTACTGCGACGTAGGTGAACACTCCCGGACGCCGCTCCACACGCAGTGTCGACAGCATCTTGTTGAGATCGGTCTCTCCTGGGGCGGCCATGCCGTCAGCCTCGCAGCTCGGCCCCCAGCTTGGTTGTCGCCGTCTCAACGCCTCGCCGAACATCTGCGATGTCGGCATCGGTCAGGTTTCGGTCAGCCGCCTGCAGTCGTAGCCGGTAGGCCAGCGATCGACTGCCCTCGGCGACCCCGGTCCCCCGGTACACGTCGAACAGCGACATACCGACGAGCAGCTTGCCCGCACCTTGGCGAACGGCCTTGTCGAGTTTGTCCGCCGGAATGTTGTCCGGCAGGGAGAAAGCCAGGTCGAGGTCGCTCGACGGGTGTCGGCTCGTGGCCTTCCACTGTGCTGGCTTGGGTTCGCGGTTCAACAACTGGTCGAGGTCGACTTCGAGAATGGCGACTCGTTCGGTCACCTCGAATGCGTCGAGCACGTCAGGAGCGACTTCTCCGACTGCTCCCAACGGGTCCTTGCCCGCTTGCAGCGTGGCGGTCCGGGTGGCATGCAAGCCAGACGGCACACGGCTCTGATCGATGCGTGCTCCCGCCCCCAGCGCCGAGCTGAGCTCGCACCACACCGCCATCGCTGCTGGCGCCACGGCACCAGCCAGCACGACGGTGAGTGCCTCGTACTCGGCGGGGAGTTCGCCATCGCTCGGCGGGTACACGTGACCGATTTCGAAGAGATGCACGCCGGTACGGCGATGCGACTCGTTGTAGGCGATTGCCTTGAGGAGGCCAGGGCGCAGCGATGTGCGCAGCACACTTTCCTCGGTGACCAACGGATTGGTGATCGTGATCGCCTCGGCACCGAGGCCGGCCATTGCGAGGGTGCCGGGAGCGAGGAACGGGTTCGGCATTGCTTCGGAGATGCCGAGGCCGAGCAGGAGCTCGCGAACCTTGCGCCGACGCTGCTGACGGACGCTGAGTCCGCCGTGCACCACCGACTTCGGCACGGTTTGTCCGAGCTTGTCGTACCCGTGGTGACGAGCGACCTCTTCGATGACGTCGACTTCCTCGGTCGAGTCGAGACGCCAGGTGGGGAGAACGACCGTGCGAGTGTCGCCGTCGCCCGACACCGTGTAGCCGATCGGATCGAGGAGCGGTGGCAGATCGTCGGCGACGAAGTCGGTGCCGAG
Organism: Ilumatobacter sp.; assembly: GCA_029263275.1. GTDB lineage: Bacteria > Actinomycetota > Acidimicrobiia > Acidimicrobiales > Ilumatobacteraceae > Ilumatobacter_A. The sequence goes on along the minus strand of JAJCXU010000115.1, from coordinate 464 downwards.
CAAGCGATTCACCGCCCCGATCCGAACGTCGGTTGTACGGTCGGCCTGTGGAAGATGATCGCTCTGTGCGTCTGCGCCTCCGGCGTGGACCACGAGATCGGGGCAGGTCTCAGACAGCAATTCGGCGAAACGCAACACCGCAGTCGGCATGCCGTGCGGGTCGACTCCTCGCTCGAACCGTGCCGACGCTTCGGAGCGGAGGTTGGTCCGAGTGACGGTCTGTCCGATGCCGACGAGGCTGAACCACGCCATCTCGAGCGCAACGGTGGTGGTCGTTTCGCCAATCTCGGAGTCGAGGCCGCCCATGATGCCGCCGACACCAATCGGCGTGTCGTCGGCGTCGCAGATGAACAGGTCCGCGTCGGTGAAGCTCCGGCGCTCGCCGTCGAGCGTGACGAGTTGTTCGCCGTCGTTCGCGAGCCTGATTCGGAATCCGCCGCCGCCGAGCGTGTCGAGGTCGTAGG
>JAJCXU010000114.1 GCA_029263275.1 Ilumatobacter sp. | reverse complement strand
ATCTGGGTGAAGACGTCGATGGCGAGGCCTTCGAGCGCGCGGTTGACGCCAGCGAGGCGAAGCACCGGGTCGTTCGAGCAGGCAGCTTCGAACAGCACGGTGTTCTCTTGGAACTCGCCCAGCTCGGTGCCCATCCAGTCGCCGAGCTTGGCGCTGATCTCGACGTGGCGAGCTTCGTCCCATGCCTGACGAGCCATGTCGAGCTTGAGCTCGAAGGGAATGGTGTCGCCACTTCCGTCGCCGGCTTCGAAGTCGTGTGCGGTTCGACCGGCCCCTTCGAGCGCCTGGATCTCGCCGACCATGATGCCGTGCATGAGGCCACGGGCGCGATCTGACGCGTCGGGACGATCAGGGGTCAGGCGGTTGCTCGCAGAGCGCGACTTGGACGGCTTCCGCTTCGCGTCTGGATCCATCGGATTTCGAGTGTCGGAAAGCCGCTCGGCCATGTTCGTCTGCACGAACCGCTCGTCGCGAGCGAGGTCTTCGACGGGAAAGAACTGACGCATGATGAACCCCCAGATGGTCTGGTCAGACTGATTGGACGAAAGCGTAGTCGCGGATTGACACGCTGTGCCGATCGGAGATGTTCAGGAAGCGTCTGGCTGCGTGCTGCCAATGCTCCCGGGTCCGGTGACCCCACCGGCCTCGACCATGATCGCTTCGAGCTTGGCCTGGTGACTCGATGCGCGTTGCACATCTTCAGGTGTGGTGATCAGCGACTGCAGCATCATCTCGCCGTCGCGCCAGTCGTCGAACTCGTCCTGCAAGATGAAGTTGATCGACCGAATGGTCGGAGCATCGGTGATCTCGCTCGTGTTGTTGCGGTGATACGTGTACGCCGAAATGAAGTGCGGGATCAACACGCGGTAGACGCCGACGAGCTTCTCGATGGTGAGCTCGGGAGCTTCCGGCTCGGTCATCGCCTCGATGAAACGAACCATCGCGTCGTTTGCCGGCACCGTCAGACGCTCGGGCTTCATCTCGCGAAGCTCGGGCAGCCGCTGGTTCCAGAGGTCGGCGTGCCAAGCGTGGTGATAGCAGTGCGCCCCGAGGCGCATCTTGATGTCGAGTTCGGGGATCGTGGCGATCCAGCCGCCGAGCGCCTCGAACAGCTTCATCTCGGTCCACTTGTAGTTGCCGACGCGTCGAGCGGTTTCGTCGACGCTGAACATGCCAGGCAGGTCGCGGCGATCCCAGGGCGCGAATGGCGTCCGTGCGGTCGAGGCGGTCGAGTCAGATGTATCCCCCATGGCGGCGACCGTAGTGGTCACGTGATCCGGTCGAGCAGTCGGCGCGTCGCTCGATCCGGTTCGAGGCCGAGTTCGTCGAGCTGCCGTTGGAGGGTCTCGAGCACTCGCCGCGCTGCGACCCGGTCGTTCGATGCATCGAGGGCGAGCGCGAGGAGTCGCATGGCGCGTTCGCTTGCCGGGTCGAGGTCGCACGCCCGACGCGCCCAGCGCGCGGACACCTCCGGCTCGCCCTTCGCGGCGAACAGTTCAGCGACTCTGCAGGTGGCGCTGACAGCGAGCGATCGGAGCCGTACTTGTTCCAGCACGATCCAGGCGGCGTCGACGTCGCCCAGCACGTCGCCGCGGTAGTGGTCGGCAGCTGCCTGATACCGCTCGAACGCTCGGGAGGTCAGCCCGGCGGCTTCGTCGGACCTGGCCTCTTCGACGAGCTGTTCGAACACGTGAACGTCGAATTCGATCTCGGGTGCGATCACGAGGCTGTCACCGACGGTGCAGACGGCGGTGGGGTCGGTGTCGACGCGACCGGGTTCGAGCACGCCGTTGAGTTGGCGCAGCGTCGTTCGCAGCAGATTCTGTGCCTTCTGGTCGTTCTCGTGGCCCGGCCACATCAAGCCGATGATGTCTCTACGTGGCGTCGGGCCGCGCAGCGCGAGCAGGGCGCACAGTTCGCGCACCTTCGTGCGCCGCCAGTCGGTTGGTGCCTCGTTCTGCCCGTCGCGCTCGATCAGCGGCGCCCCCAGCAGCCCGATTCGCAGACCGCTGAGTGCCTCAGTTGGCTCATGATCGAGCTCGGCCAGCGCGACCTGACGGGCGATCGCACCACCATTGCGGGCCACCGCAGCGAGAAGACGCCGATGATCGGGCAGGGCGGTGACCAAGTCCCAGGCGGCGGATGAACCGTGGGCGGTCGCCATACAACCGAGTTCGGCGAGCATCGTGGGCGGCACGTGGACCCGGAGCAGGTTCGGTTCATTCCATGGCATCGGCGCTGCCATCTGTGCCGCGTTTGCGTCGCCCTCGCGCCCCGCGATCAGCGCCGCGGCGGCCTGCTGCACCATGGTCAACGTGGGACCGAGGTCGAAGCTGAGGAACGCCGAGCGCGTCTCGGGGACGAGCACGCTGAAGGGAATGATCGCGGTCAGGTAGCTCGGAGCGGGCCACTTGCCGAGCGGCACGATCGAGAGGCATTCGTGGAGGTGTTCGCGGGCGGCGTCCTCGTCGCCTTCGCCCAGGGCAGCGGCAGCGAGTCCTTGTGGGCCGCAGACGCTCAGTCGACGTCGACCGAGAGGCCGGGCCGTTTCGACGGCTTGCAGCGCCCACCGTCGAGCGAGTGCGATGTCGCCGGCAGCGGTGGCGATCGACACGCCGACTTCGAGCATGTTGACGAGTTCCGGGGCGAAGCCGCGTCGGATCACGCCGGGAATCGACTCCTCGACGAACGGTTTGGCGAGTTCGGGTGAGGCGACGCCGCGCAGCCACATCGCATAGGACAGATAGGTCTGCAATCCCGCGGGGGCGTCGTCGAGGTCAGCGATCTCGGCGGTCGGATCGACCTGTTCGAACCGGCCGATGTTGCACAGGCGTTCCCAACGCAAGACCGTGGCATCAGGGACGGGCAGGTGGTCGTATCTCGGCAGCAGTGCGAGCACTTCCTCGGGCCGACCCGCTTTCATCTGCTGCATGGTCAGTACGTGTGCATGCTTGGCGATCGCTCGGGGGATGTGCTCGGCGAGGGCGGCGAGTCGCGACACCAATTCGACTGGAGGCTCGGCGTCATCCTGGAAGTAGCACTGGACCAGGCGGACGAGAACCGATGTCTCGATCTCGCCATCACCTGCATCACGGCCGGCTGTCGCCGCTGCTGCGAGCGCCTCTTCGTACCCGCTTCCGGGGATCAGCCGGACAGCGATCGAGTGGACGATGGTTCGAACGGCAACGGGTGCGTCGATGCGGTCCAGAATGCGGCAGATTTCGACGGCGTCTTCCGTGCTTTGGAGCAGGTTGTCGGAGATGGCGAACTGGCGCGCTGTTTCGATGGCCGAGATCCGGTCGCCGGCCTCGTCGAACAACCTGACGGCTGCACCCCAATGGTGTCGGTCGATCTCGGCCTCGGCGGCCCGGCTCCGGGACTTGTTCAGTTCGGTCGGGGGTGTTCGGCTGATCAGTGCTTCCCGGAGGAGTGCGTGGGCCCGATAGACCCCACCCTCGGATCGATCGACGAGTGGGATCCGTTCGAACGCGGCGCGTGCAGAGTACGCCCCGTCGGTGAGGACATCGGCCATGACTTCGTCGACCGCGTCGAGCACGGCGAGGCGTCCGAGTTGGAGCAACCGCTCAGGGTCGAGCTGGGAGAGGATTTCTTCCCAGACGAAGTCGGCAGATGCGCCAGGACCGGCCGCGAGGCGCAAGTCGGCCGTTGCCGCATGGCGCGGGATGTCGTCATCATCGATTGGACCGGACGGTTGACGGCGTTCGATCAGGGCTCGACGTTCGTCATCGTCCAACTCGAGGTCGGAACCATCCAGCGTGAGGAGTTGACCGTGTGCGGCGAGCCGAGCGACGCGGATCGGGAGCGGTTCACGCGATGCCAAGACGATGTGGCCGTTGTTGGGCAATGATTCGATCAGCCGGGCGATGAGATCCATCGACGGTGAATCGGCGAGCACGTGGACATCGTCGATGATGATGGCGATCTCGGTCGGAGCATCGCCCCACACCGCCTCGGAGATGTGTGCGAGCGTCGTGTCGTCGTCGCTCAGGGCCACCTCGAATGCCGCGGCCAAGGCACTGAGCAGGTGCGGCGGTGAGCGATCAGCAGGTGTCAAGCCGAGCCAGAGATCGTGGCCAGCTTCGTCGAGTCGGTTGTTCGCGACAGCGAGCGCGAGTGTCGTCGTTTTCCCGGAGCCCGCAGGAGCGGTGATCGTCGTCAGTCGACGCTCGAATCGGCCAGCCAACCGCTGCACGAGGCCGGCTCTGAAGACCGTGGACTCGAGCGGAGGCGCTGGTGCAAAGCGAAAATCCGGACCCACGTCCACATTCTGGCTCGTGCGGGGTCAGCGATGCGCACTTGGGCGGGGGGTCTGGTCGGCTGGCGGTGTGGCGGTTCTACGGCAGCGATGCGCCGAGGCGATCGGCCAGCCGTCGAGTCTCAGGCGATGGGTCGATCTCGTTGGCCGCGAGCGTTGCACCCAGATGGCTGATGGCGTCTCGCGCTGCGGATCGGTCGCCGGCAGCGTCGAAGGCAGCGGCGAGGGCGCGCCCGGCGCGCTCGCTGAGTGGGTCGATGTGTTGCGCGCTGCGCGCATAGGTCGCGGCCTGCTCGGGTTCACCTTTGGCAGCGACCAATTCGGCGATTCGGCATGCCGCTGACACCGCCAGGGAACGCAGGCGGAGGCGAGTGAGGACGGCCCATGCCGCATCGATGTCGTCGAGGTA
>JAJCXU010000113.1 GCA_029263275.1 Ilumatobacter sp. | reverse complement strand
CGACAGCGCGCTTGGCAGCACTCAGCAATGTGTCGAGCGCACGGTCGTCGCCAAGGCGGAGCAGCAGTTGGCCGAGATGCATGGTCAACTCACACCATTCGGGCCCATCCGTACTGGAGAGCACACCGAGCGCGGCGGTGTATTTGTCGATCCCCGCCTCATAGGCGAACTGGGCGGTGTCAGTTTCGGCGGCAGCAACGAGGTGGTCGACCGCACGTTTCGGATCGAGCATCGAGGCGCCGAGGGCGTGTCGGCTCAGCTCTGCGTGGCGATGCGCCGACACCCCATCGACACCCTGCCCACACGTGATGATCGCGTTGAGAGCAAGGTCATGCAGCTCGATCCGCCGGCCGTCCGACACGGCATCGAGGACGAGGGCATACAGCAGGTCGTGGCGGAACTCGACGACACCGCGTTCATTAGTCGTGACGATCACATCGGCGTCGATGACCTCGTCGACGGTCAGTCCGCCATCCGCGATCATCGCCTGCCACTCCGCCAACCTGAACCGCCGTCCGAGCACCGCTGCAGCATCGAGATGCCCGCGGGCTCGCGGTGTCAACAGACGCAGCGTCCGGTCCAGCGACGAGGCCAGGCTGTCCGGGCGAGCTCCCGGTGGCACGAAGTCGATCTCGGCATCTCCAGCAGCATCGAGCGCGGCCATCGACAGCTCGCGGACGTGCAGGGCATTGCCACCTGATTGGCGATGCACCCACGTGGCGGCGGCCTCGGTCCAGCTCTCCGCCCTCCCAAACTGTGCGAGGTAACCCGCCACTCCCCCGGTGGTCCAGTTCTGGAGCGGAACGTGCAGCGTGCCGAGCGCCAGCAACTCGGTCGATTCGAGACGCGACGTGCAGATGATCGTGAGTGGTGTGCCGGCCGCCTCCATGTCGGGCACCCCGGCCACACACGCACGCAACAACTGCAGCGTGAGTGGGGTCGCCCAATGCAGGTCCTCGAACACCACCGTGGTCGGCCGGTCGGCACATCGCAGCGCCGCGCCGATGGCCGCAAAGAGAGCCGAACGGTCGGCGGTAGAGCGCGGGCGCTCGACCTCAATCGGCAGTGACGGAGCCAGCGAGAGCAAGACCGCAGCATCCGTACTTGCGGCCAAGCGGGTCGGGTATCGCTCAGCAATTTGATGCAGCACGTCGGTGAATGGCTCGAGAGGTACCGACGGCTCGGGTGTGCAGGCCGCTCCGAACGTCACCTCGCCTCGCGCCTGGGCTCGTTCGCGAAGATGATCCGCCAGCGTCGTCTTGCCGATTCCGGCCTCGCCGGTCAGTACGAGGACGCGCACCGAGGCGTCGGCATGTCGATCGATCTCTTCGACATAGCGGTCCAGCCCGACCAGGTGCCCAGGACCCTCTGCTGCGACCGCCGCTGCGGATCGCTCGGCGCGCTGAGTTCGCAGCGACGGATCGTCGTCGAGCAGGCGACGTTCGAGATCGCGGAGCGACTGACCGAGCTGGAGACCCGCATCGGCGAGTGCCGTCCGCGCCTGTTTGATGGCGGCGAGCGCCTCACGGCGCCGTCCCACCTGGGCGAGGGCGCGGACCAGCATGCTCCATCCGGCCTCGTCGGTCGTATCGCCGTCGACCAGTGCCTCGAGCTCGACGACGTGCACAGCTTCGACGCCTGCTTCGAGCTGTTGCTGCAGCCGGTCCATGGCCGCAGCGCGCGCCGCTCGCGCCGCGCGTCTTCTGCTTCATCGCCCTCGGCGAGATCGGCAAACAAGAGTGCTGCCTTGTCCGACGCGAGATCGATGGCAACCGACGATTCCATCCGATAGCCATCGTCGGTCGTGATGATCACGCCATCGACGACCGACCGAATGCGGGCCACGTGGTTCTGGATTGACTTGCGCGCCGATGCGGGCGGCTGATCGCCCCACACCAGTGCGACGACGCGGTCGAGCGACGTCGAGGCGGGATGCGCGACAGCGAGTGCGGCGAGCACGGCACGTTCACGTGGTCTCAACGGGACCGGTCCGGCAGGGCCCTTCAGCGTGGTGGGGCCGCCGACGTCCACCACCCAGTCGGCATCATCGCCCCGCACATTTGAATCGTACTCAGTGCAGGTGGTTCGAACCCCAACCGGTCCGCGCCGTCGGAGTCAGCTCCGAGCGAGTGTGAAGAGCACAGCGCTCTCCGGATGCAGCGTCGGCGGCTGGACGCCGTGGACGGCAAGCTGGCGCCCGGTCAACTCCACACCGCCGGTCAGCCAACTCGGTTGCACACGCGCCCCGCCCCATCGTTCGGTGGGGATGCGGAGGTGTTCGATGCGATACGTCGCATCGGCGTCGAGTCCGGGCAGCCGAAGCGGCGGTGGTGTCTGACTGCGCGCGGTGGCGAGTTGGGCGAACGCCACAATGCCCTCCGAGCGGTCGGCTGCGAACACGCCGTGCGCGTTGTACGCCGGGTCGGTGTCGAATCGAACGACGTCACCCGAGTGGAGCAGCTGGCGATGCTCTTTGTGCAGCGCGATGATTGCTTGCAGCGCGACACGTTCGTCGTCGCTCAGCTTCGTGATATTCCACTCCACGCCAAGGTGGCCGAACATCGCGGTGGCGGCGCGGAAGGACAGCGACTGCCTGCGGCCCGTGGTGTGCGCCCTGGTCGGCCCGATGTGCGCCCCCATCAGTTCCGGTGGGATCAACATCGACGCACTGCGCTGGATGGTCTGGCGCTCCAACGCGTCGTTGCAGTCACTCGTCCAGACGCGTTCGGTGCGCTTCAGGATCTCGTGATCGATTCGTGCTCCCCCGCTCGCGCACGACTCGAACTCAACGGTCGGGTGCGCCTGGCGGAGCTGGTCGATCAGGCGATAGACCGCGATGGTCTGCGCGTTCGTACCTGCTGCACCGTGTTGATTGGACGCCTGGATGTGATCGCGGTTCATGTCCCACTTCACGAAGGAGATGTCGTGGTCGCCCAGCAGACGGTCGAGAGCCTCGAAGATGAAGTCGAACGCGTCGCGATTGTCGAGGTCGAGCACGAGTTGCTGTCGACCGAGCAGCGGTTCGTAACCCTCGGTGATCAGCGCCCAGTCGGGATGGGCGCGGAAGACGTCGCTGTCCGGGTTGACCATCTCGGGTTCGACCCAGATCCCGAAGTCCATGCCGAGGCCGGTGACGTGCGAGATCAGCGGAGCGAGCCCACCGGGATACACCGCGGCCGACACCCACCAATCGCCCAGCCCCTTGGTGTCGTCGCGTCGCGAGCCAAACCAACCGTCGTCCAGAACGAACCGCTCGATGCCGATGTCCGCTGCGGCGTCGGCAAGCG
>JAJCXU010000112.1 GCA_029263275.1 Ilumatobacter sp. | reverse complement strand
CCCGACCACCGATGGCCTTCCCGCATACAACGTGGCCGTGAGCTGGCCTGCTTGGACCGTGGAGACCACGTCGGAAGGGCCGAGCCGCCAGAAGATTGCGCTCTCGGCCGACCCCGAAACGGTCGGCCGGTTTACCCGGCTCGACATCGACGTCAGCGCCATGCCGGCGAGCCTCCTCGAAGAGCGCGCTGCCGCGGCGGTGGCACCCGAATCGCCTGACGCGGAGACGGTGCTTGCCGACACGACAACCGTCGGCGGGCTCCCGGCTCGTCGCCTCATCGCCCAGCTCGAACCCGGTGCGCCCATCTTCCAGGTCGGCACTGCCGTCGAGATCGACGACGAACGCCTCCTCACCATCACCGGCGTCGTCACGGGCAGCCCTGAGTTCCCGGTCGACGGCGACGGCATCATCGCACTGCTGGCGTGCATCGAATCGTCGATGGTCATCATCGAATACGACCCCGACGTCGAACCAGCACCCACCGGCGACTGCACCTCGATCACCTCGCTGGCCCTGAACACCGAGCCCGCCGCTGAACCGGTCGTCGACCCCGAAGCCACAGAGGATGCCGCTCCGATCACCCCCGTCGATCCGGATGCGTCCTTCGACGGATCGACGATCACGCTGGTGACCCCTGGTTCGGACGGCGGCCCCAACCACGTGACCACGGTGGGCGCACCCGGCTGGAGTGTGGCCGAACCGACACCTCGGCGTCACGGCAGTTCGTCAAGGTGGACGACGGCGACGAGCTCACCTACGTCAGTGCAGCGATCGCCTTCGCCTCTGACGCCAGCTCCACCGTTGACCGGCTTGCCGAACCGCTGAGCAGCAGTTGGACGATCGTGTCGGACGACGAGAGTCAGACTCTCGGCGAGCGAACACTTCGCATCGTGATGACCGAACGGGAAGACAGCGACGGTGCACTGAGCCGCACCGGCAAGATCATCACGCCGATCGACGAAAACCATGTCCTCGTCGTGCAGGTCAAGGTCGCTGCCGGCAGCTCCGCCGACTTCGATGCCATCTTCCAGGCCGCCCTCACCTCACTCACCATCACCCCCTGACGCGCGGGCACCAGCGCTTCGTATGAGCACAAGCTCCGCCCGACGGACCATGTGCTCACACGAAAGCCGGGGCAGTGCTTTGTGTGAGGGCAAGCTGCGTCGGACGGACCATGTGCTCACACGAAAGCCGGGGCGGGCGGGCCGAGATCAGGCGGGGATGGATGCTCCGAAGAAGCCGCGCAGCGCGTTGGCCATCACCTCGCGTGTCGCTGTCGGAGTGATCAACACATCGACGGCACCCGTGGACGTGTGGGTCTGACCCTCGGCTTGCAGATGCTCAACCTCGACGCCGGCAGCAGCCAACGCTTCGGCGTACGCGTTGCCCTCGTCGCGCAGCGGATCGAACTCACACGTGACGATCATCGCCTGGGGCAAGCCGGCCAACGATGCGGCGCGCAATGGTGATGCCTTCGGATCGGTCCGCTGATCAACGTCGCAGTAGTGATCCCAGAACCACGTCATCAACGACGTCGTCAGCGCGTACCCATCGGCGTTCTCGGTGAACGACGGCCGTGAGAAGTCACAGTCGGTCGCCGGGTTCAACAACAACTGCCCGACGATCGCAGGTCCGCCAGCATCTCGCGCCTGCTGGCACGCCACCGCGGCGACATTGCCGCCGGCACTCCATCCGGCGACTGCGAGCTGATCGGCAAGGACGCCCAACTCGTCGGCGTGCGCCGCCACCCACTGGACCGCTGCGAAGCCGTCATCGGCAGCCGCGGGGAAACGCGCCTCGGGCGCGTGGCGATAGTTGACCGACACGATCGCGGCACCGGACCGCACACACAGATCACGGCACAACGGATCGTCCGACACGTGACTGCCCAAGACCCAGCCGCCACCGTGGAAGTACACGACCACCGGATGTGGGCCATCGGAATCGGGCCGATACAGCCGGTACTCCAACTCGCCAGCTGCACCTTGCAGCACGCCGTCGACGATCTCGCCGACGTCCGGGCCCGGCGGCCGCATGGTGGCTGATGCCTCCATGAAACCGCGCGCATCTTCGACCGACATCGACTCGATCGGTGGCAGCTCCATGTCGGCCATCACCTGCAACATCATCGCCACGTCCGGCTTCACACCTCGGATCACGCCGTCGTTCGTGGACACGCCGTTGGCCCCGCCGAGTGAGAACCCGAAGTACCCACGCTCGACGACCTCGTCGCAGATCTCGCGATAGCCCCCCACGCCACCGGGATATGGCAGGAACACTTGCGGCTTGCCGGGCACGTTGGCACCCATGTACCACGAGTTCGCCGTCGGCAGCAGCGTGAGGTCGGCGATGTCATTGCTGTGCCGTACCCATCGTTCTTGCGCCAGCTCAGTCGGTTCGATCGTGTCGAGCTGGTTCGTCCGGAGATGGTCGAGCAGATCCGAGATCCAGTCGACGTGCTGCTCGATCGACACCATCATGTTCGACAGCACCGACGGGCTGCCCGGCCCGGTGATCATGTAGAGGTTCGGGAACCCGGCGGTCATCAGCCCGAGGTACGTCATCGGCCCGTCCGCCCACGCGTCACGCAGCGACTGACCGCCCCGGCCGGTGATGTCGACACCGACGATCGCTCCGGTCATTGCATCGAACCCGGTGGCGAACACGATCACGTCGAACTCCATCGACTCCGCGCCGGACGGTCCAGCGGTGTCGATACCGGTCTCGGTGATCGTGGCGATGGGATCCTTCAGCAGGTCGACCAGTCGGACGTTGTCTCGGTTGTACGTCTCGTAGTAGTTGGTGTCGAGACACGG
>JAJCXU010000111.1 GCA_029263275.1 Ilumatobacter sp. | reverse complement strand
GTCCGCTCGGTCATCTTCGTCATCCACGGCCTCCTCGACGAGGGCGTTGCCGCATCAACTCGCCAAGACGCTCAGGCCAAAGCCCTCGGCGAATGGCTCCGCGCTCGAGCCGTCGAACTCCCCATCTCCGTCCTCCCATAGTCACAGCGGGGCCGGGTACAACTGTGACTCGGCGTGGTCAGTCGGCGCGGCGAGTCGGGCCGTCGATGGGTTTGCCGAAGACCTTTCGCTCGGCTGGATCATCGTCGTCCTCGCGCTCGTCCATCCACTGACGGAGGACGGTCCACGCATAGATGCCGGTCGAGTGGCCATCTGACCAGTCGAGGCTGAGACCCCAGTTGCCAGCAAGCTCGGCGTCGGTGATCGAGATCGGGCCGCCTTCCATGACCGACTTGCTCACCGGCTCGCCCTTTTGGCGTCGCGAGTTGCACTCGGCGCACGGGCACGCAAGCCGCAGTGGCGCCAGCTCGAAACGCGCGGTGACGCCGTCTTCGAATTCGATCTCGACGTGTGACGCCCGGTCGACTTCGATGTTGAGAACGTCGTGGCGTGCCATTGCCGAGGACGCTACCGGTCAGTCTGTGCCTGGCACAGAGTGACCGGTCAGCCCAAGATGATGTCGGCGTAGTGGGGGAGCATCATCGCCGGGCCGCTGAGGAGCAGTTCGGTGATGCAGCTGTCCTCCCACTTGGTGAGCTCTTCCTTGATCTTGCCGGCCGGACCGACGAGCGCGACGTCTTCGACCATCTCGAGCGGAATCGACGCGGCAGCCTCTGCCTTCTTGCCTTCGAGATACAGGTTCTGCACCTTGTCTGCCACGTCGCCGTAGCCCATGCGTTCGAACACCTCGTAGTGAAAGTTGGCGCCCTTGGCGCCCATGCCGCCCGCGTAGAGCGCGAGGAACGGGCGGATCATGTCGGCGCACTCCTGCACGTTGTCGCCGGGCACGATCGACACGGTTGCGGTGACCGCGAACGTGTCCTTCTTGGCCGGGTTGCCGGATGCTGCGAATCCCTTGTCGAGCTGCTCCCGATAGAACGCGTCGTCCTTCGGCGAGAAGAACAGGGGCAGCCAGCCGTCGGCGATCTCGGCAGACAATGCCACGTTCTTCGGCCCTTCGGCGGCGAGGTAGATCGGGATGTCGTTGCGCAGCGGATGCACGGTGGGCTTCAGCGCCTTGCCGAGGTTCGCTCCGCCGTCGTAGGGCAGTTGATAGTGCTTGCCATCGAACTCGACGGGGGCTTCACGGGCGAAGACCTGACGCACGATGTCGATGTACTCGCGGGTGCGTTCGAGGGGGCGGGGATACGGCTGGCCATACCAGCCCTCGACGACCTGCGGGCCAGATGCGCCGAGGCCGAGGATGAAACGACCATTCGAGAGGTGGTCCATCGTTAGTGCCGCCATCGCGGCCGCAGTTGGCGTCCTCGCGGACATCTGCATGATGGCCGTGCCGAGCTGGATATTCTCCGTCTGCGCGCCCCACCAGGCGAGCGGTGTGAGCGCGTCGGAGCCGTAGGCCTCGGCGGTCCAGACGGAATTGAACCCGAGACGTTCGGCCTCCTGAACTGCTTCGAGTGCGCCCTGTGGTGGGCCAGCTGACCAGTATCCGGTGTTGTATCCGAGCTTGAGTTTCGCCATCTGCCAACCGTAGGGGAGTCGACGATCTCGAAATCAGTCCGGCAACAGAGCGGCCGTCGATGCGACACTGGTCAGATGGGTGCCGAGCATGATGACCGACTGGTCGTCACCGACGCGGTCCGCATCCCTCGGTACGAACTCGTCACGACGTTCAGCGCCTCGGGCGGGCCTGGCGGCCAGCATGCCAACAAGGCGGCGACGCGAGTCGAACTGACCCTCGACATCGCCACGTCATCGGCCTTCACCGAAGCCCAACGGGCCCGGGTGATCGCCAAGCTCGGACCCACGCTCCGAGTCGTCGCCGACGACGAGCGCTCGCAGATGAGGAATCGGACTCTCGCCGAAGAACGACTCGCCGGCAAGTTGCAGGGAGCATTGCATGTCCAGCGGAATCGCCGAGCGACGAAACCGACGCGAGGGTCCCAACGCCGGCGGTTGCAGGCCAAGACCGAGCGGTCAGAGGTCAAGCGGCAGCGGCAGCGCCCGACCCAGCACGACGATCACTGACTTGCCGCACTCTTGACGCCAGCGGACGCGTCGATGCTTTTACACTTCACGCCATGACCGGACGTACGACCGTTCCATTCATCTTGTCAGCTCTCGTGCTGGCTGCGTGCGGTTCGCCCGCGGCCGATGACAACGCTGCCGAGGAGCAACTGCCCGCTGTCGCGGCGCTCAGTGCAGCGTTCGATGAGGCGGCAGAAGCGCCAGCGTTCCGAACCTCGATGTCGATGGGCATGACTCTCGACATGGGTGCACTCGGCCAATCGATGTCGTTCGACGCCGACCGGGCGACACCGATGATGGTCAGCGAATCCGACGCCGACGGCGAGCAGCACATCGTGATGAGCCTCGCCCCGCTGATGGACGCGACGCTCGGGTCGAACAGCACCGACATTCTCGGTGGCGACCTCGAGATGGAGATCTGGCAATCCGATGCGACGATGGTGGTGGATCTCGGCGGGTTCGCTCCGATCTTGGCCCAGTCTCCGGAAACAGCCGGAGCGCTCCCCGCTGACGTGTTCTCCGTCGACATCAATCGGCTGGGCGAGGGTGTCGCAGGCGTCGATGCTGCGTCGTTGTTGAGTGGGCAGAGTGTCCCGGATCCGGTCGAAATGGCCTCGGTCCTCAGGTCGGCACTCGATGACGTTGCTGCCGTGGAAGGCGAGCCGGGACACTTCATCGGTCGCCTCACCTTTGACGACTACAGCGCTGCCTTCGGCCGCGACCCCGAAGCGATGCTCGGAGGAATGGGCGAGTCATTCGAACTGATGGGTGGTGCCGATGCCCTCCGGGCGCTGGCTGACGTGTTCGACGAACTCGTGGTCGACGTGGACATGCGTCTCGCCGCCGACGGATCCGTCGATCTCGTTCAGTATGACGTCGACATGTCACCGCTCTGGAAGGCACTCCCTGAGATCATTGCGGCCAGCGGTGACGGAGCCGGGGGCATGGGCGAGCAGTTCGCCGAGATGTTCGGCGACTTCACGTTCGACATGACGATGCTGATCGACTACGACCTCGATGCGTCTGTCGACGTCGAGCTGCCGCAGGGCGACTTCCCGGACGCCACCGATCAGTTCCTGGAGATGTTCGCCACCCTCGGCGGCTGATTTCGCCTGTACGAACCGAGCCGACGACGGAGAGTTGCGAAAGGGGCCTGACCCCATGCGTAACTATTTGGTGGGGGTGAAGGTGACGGGAAGGCGGTCGGGGCCGAAGATTGCGGTGCCAGGCGGTTTCCACTGCACGCCGTCGGCCAGTGCGAGGTCGGGCATCCGGCGAGCCAAGATGGGCAGCGCCTCTTGGAGTTCGGCGCGAGCGAGCCACGACCCGAGGCAGTAGTGGATGCCTGATCCGAGAGTCAGATGCGGCGAGCCGGAGGGCTCCTTGCGGATGTCGAACGTGTTCGCATCAGAGAACACCGACTCGTCACGGTTGCCGGTTGCCGTCGACGGGAACACGAAGGTGCCTTCGGGGAAGAGGATGTCGCGGTAGACGATGTCTTCGCTGGCGAACCTGCCGGTGCCGCGGATCGCACCGAAGAAGCGCATCGACTCTTCGACCGCACGCCCCGCAATGTCGGGGTCATCGGCCAGCAGCTTCCACTGATCCGGGTGCTCAGCGAACAGCGCGACGGAACAACCCAGCTGGTTTCGAGTGGTGTCGGTGCCCGCGACGATGACGGCGTTGACCATCATGACGAGCTCCTCGGTGTTGAGCTTGTCGCCATCCTCCTCGGCAGCGATGAGATCGGTGAGAAGATCCTCTCGAGGGTCGGTCCGCCGCTCGGCGATCATCTGCACGCTGTAGGCGCTCAGTTCTTCCTGGGCTTTCTTGATGATGTCGAGTTCGTCGAGCACGGTGCCGTTGAAGATGCGCAGCACATCTTCGGCCCAACGCGAGAACAGCTGCCAGTCTTTCCGTGGCGCACCGAGCAACTGGCAGATGATCGGAATCGGATACGGCTCGGTGATGTCGGTGACGATGTCAGCCGACCCGGTGGGAGCAACGGGGTCGATGAGTTCGTTCATCACCTCGCGCATGAACGGGCGGAGCCGATCAGCAGACCGTGGCGAGAACGCCTTGGCAACGAGCCGACGGAGGCGCGTGTGGACGTCGCCTTCGGCAGAGAGAATCGACGGGTTGTCTCGGCGCCCGACGATCTCGGGGTCGGTGATCCCGCGCATCTCGGGGATCTTCGACGCCGCGTTGTGCCACCGTTTGTCGCGCAGGACCGCCGTGGCGTCGTCGTAGGTCAAGATGGAGTAGCCGAAGAGGCTCTTCGCAATCCACGTGTCGTCGGCGAGTTGGATCATCGACGCGAGAGCCTCGTCATGCGTCATCTCGAACGTTGCCGGGTCAACCGATGGAATGTCGAGGTCAGACACCAGTGTCGGGGAAGCGGAAGGGGCCATCACCCGACACTAGAGATTGTGACGGCCGGACTGACCATTGTGATCAGCAAGTCTTCGTCAGGATTCCCCACGTAAATCAAGGCATCGACCTGGTCGACCGATGCAAGATGGGATCCGGAGGGGGAGCGTGAGAGGTCGACAGCTGAGCAACAACAACGCGCCGTTCCGAGCTGCTCGTCGTGCGCTGACGTTGGGCGTGGCAATCGCCGTCGTGTCGAGTGCCGTCGTCACTGCAGCGTCGCGATCTGAACATGCCGCCGACCTCGCAAGTCCGACGGTTGGCGAACTGAGCAGCGGTGCGACAGCGCTGATGCCTGCGGTCCGCAACCCGGTGTTCACTCCAGGGCCGCCGCCGCTCGATCCGCCGACCGGCGGCAGTGGCGACGACGCATTCGTCAGCGCGGTCATGGCCGAACCGGACGCCGCGGCACATTCCACCGATGCGGGCAAGGCCAGCGAACACGCGGCACTGCTGCAGCTCGTACCCCGATCGTCAGCATCACACGTGGCCGTTCGTGACGGGGCTTGGTCGAACCCGTCCACCTGGTATCGCGGCGCGGTGCCTGGAGCCGGAGCGCGGGTGTTGATCCCGCGCAACATCGGCGTCACCTACGACCTGACCACCGACGTTGCGCTGTTCACGACTCGCGTCGATGGCCTGCTCGAGTTCGCCACCAATCGGAACACCCGGATCGTCATCGACACACTGGTGGTGTCGCCCAGCGGTCGCCTCGAAATCGGTACCGCGGCCAACCCGGTCGGCCCGACGGTCAGCGCCGAGATCGTGATTGCTGCAAACGGCGACATCGACACGTCATGGGATCCAACGCTGGTCTCGCGCGGTCTGGTTTCTCACGGCGACGTCGAGATCCGCGGCGCCGAGAAGCAGACCTTCGTCAAGGTCGCCCAGACGCCGCTCACCGGGCACCAGTCGCTCACGCTCGCCGAAGCCCCATCGGGCTGGCGAGTGGGCGACACGATCGTGCTGACCGGAACCAAACAGCTCGGCTGGTACTGGGACAACAGCATTCGCCAGGTCCGTTATCACGAGAGCCAGGACGAGGTACGCACGATCTCGGCCATCAATGGCGCGACCATCACGCTCGACTCACCGCTCGTCTTCGACCACAGCACACCCCGCGCCGACCTCGCAGCGTATGTCTCGAACACCTCGCGCTCGATCACGGTCAGCAGCGCTGGCGGCCCGACCCTGCCCGTCCATCAGCGCGGCCACACGATGTTCATGCACTCCGACGACGTCGACGTGCGGTACGCCGCATTCGACTACCTCGGCCGCACCGACAAGTCACGCTCCGCGGCAGACCTCGATGCTTTCGCCGTCGTCACCCCGACGAGCAACATCAAGGGGCGCTATTCGGTCCACTTCCACAAGACAGGAACTGAGCACCAGGACGATCCAGCGATCATCATCGGGAACTCGGTCACGAATTCTCCTGGCTGGGGATACACACACCACTCGAGCCATGCCAACTTCACCGACAACGTCGCGTTCGATGTCTTCGGCGCCGGGTTCGCAGCCGAAGACGGCGACGAAACCGGAGTCTGGCTCCGGAACATCACCATCAAGTCCCAAGGAATCGGGTGGGGCGACTGGACCGTCAAAGAGGCTGCCGACGTCGCCCGACACGACAACGGACGTACCGGGGATGGATTCTTCTTCGCCGGGCGCCTGGTCGAGGCAGCGGAGAACGTCGCAGCGAACACCACGAACGGATTCGTCTGGTTCCATCGTGGTGAACGCACGCCGCCGACAACGACCAACCTCCAGCATCCCGAAACCGGCTACGGCCGGGTCCAGATATCGGCCGACGACCCGTCGATCGAGGGGTTCCGCAACAACGAGGCCTTTGCCACCCACAGCGGCATCATCGTCATCAAGGCCAATCCGGCGCAGGGCCATGACGGACGGACAGTGTTCGACGGTTTCCTGAACTGGGAGACCGTGGAAGGCGTGAATCTCTCCTACACCGCGCACTACACGCTGAAGAATCTCGACCTGATTGGGCTCACGCAGCTCGAACCGTTCCAGCGGCGTCGCGCTGCGTTCCATGTCGGCACCAACGCGTCCGACATGGTCGTCAACGGCTTCGTTGCTCAACGCTTCGAGACCGGCCTGGAGTTCGGCGGCAATACAACGACCTTCCCCTCTGTTGGTGCTCGCGGTCATGTCGTGATCGACGCGCAGCTCAGCGATGTCGCGATCACGATGAACGAGTTCATCCCCGGCTCGGTCCGCATGATGAACAGCAGCGAGCTCGGAAGCGTTGCGACCACGTTCAACTACACAGGTGCCACCTCGGTCACCCTGGGCGAGTGGCTCTATCTCGACGGGACGAAGACGGACTCGATCGGCACGACGGACCGACACATCGAACGGGACCGCCACGGCCTCGACCCCTGGCAGAACATCGCTCAGTTGCTCGTTGACCAGGGCTATTGGACATTGCCAGACGGCAGGAAGGTCCTCCTGCTCGACGACATCGTGTCCGACCGAGCGACCGGTGCAGCGACGAAGCTGGTGCACGTCATCGAGATCAACGCGACCGACAACCAACTGCGCAACGCCAGCGTCTTCAGGCAGATTGGCGCCGCGAAGTCGAACGGGCCGACGACGATCGGTGGTCCGGCACCGTCGGCGAACGCCGACGCCGCGCTCTCTCCATCGTTCAGCGACACGGTGATCGACGTGCTCGCGAACGACAGTGATCCAGACGGCGGCACAGTGCGTCTGTCGGGGCTGAATGACCCGGCACACGGCGACGTCGTCCGACGAGACGATGGAACCGTGCTCTACCGATCGAACTTCGGGTTCGTCGGATCGGACAGCTTCGACTACTGGGTCACCGACGACGAAGGCAACGTGACACGCGGGAGCGTCGTCGTGAACGTGACGGCGCCTGCCGCGGCCGCGTCGGTTCAGTCAGCGAAGGGATTGACCGCCGTTGCGTCCAACGCCGAGGCGACGACTTCGTTCGGGTGCTCGCCGGCGACGGTGTTGATTCCGTAGGCGATCGCTGCGTTGCGGCGGCCTGCGCCGACGGCGCCGTGCAGTGCGACTTGCACTTGGAACGGGAGCGTCGCGTTGGTCAACGCGTACGTGCTGGTGTGGGGCACGGCACCCGGCATGTTGCCGACGGCGTAGTGCACGACGCCGTGTTGTTCGAACACTGGCTCGTCATGGGTGGTC